>CAZZYB010000005.1:0-5853 GCA_964658125.1 uncultured Acetobacteraceae bacterium
ATGCAGTCGCCGCCGAGGTCGAGCGTCTATCCAAAACGCTACCCTCCGGCACGCACCTCAAACCGTTCTACGATCAGTCGCAGTTGGTGCGCGAGAGCATCGCCAGCGTCCGCGACGCGATCCTCATCGGCCTCATCCTGGCCTGCATCGTCCTCTTCCTCTTCCTGCGTGACTGGACGTCGTCGCTGGTCGCGGGCCTGGTCATCCCGGTCACGGTCGCTGTCACGATCCTGTTCCTCTGGGTCATCGGCCAGAGCTTCAACCTGATGACGCTCGGCGGCCTCGCCGCGGCTATCGGTCTGGTCATCGACGACGCCATCGTGGTCGTCGAAAATATCGTCGTGCATCGCGATAGCGGGCAATCGCGCAGTGAAGCCGTGCGCTCCGCGCTGCGCGAAATCACCATCCCGCTGATCGGTTCGACCATCACTCCGGTTGTCGTCTTCCTTCCGCTGATCGCCGTCACAGGCGTGACCGGAACGTTCTTCCGTGCGCTCGCAGTCACCATGACGGCCGCGCTGCTGACCTCGCTGCTGCTGGCTCTCAGCTTCACTCCCGCGCTGTCGCTATCGCTTTTGCGCAAACGCAAGGACACGCCTGAAGCCTCACACGGCCATCATGAGGACGGACCCGTGATGGGCCGCATCCTCGATACCCACGCCTCCGTCTTGCGCTGGGCCATCGGCCGCGTGTGGGCGATCGGCGCCATTGCTCTCGTTTTGATCGTAGGCAGCTACTTCATTTACAGCGCGCTCGACTCAAACCTGCTGCCCAAGATGGACGAAGGCGGCTTCATCGTGGATTACACCATGCCCGCCGGCAGTTCACTGGAGACGACTACCAGCGTGCTGGACCACATCGAAAGAATCTTGCGGGAAACGCCCGAAGTGTCCGAGACCACACGGCGCACCGGTATGCAGCTCGGACTCGCCGCGGTCACCGAAGCCAACACCGGCGACATCACCGTGCGCCTCAAGAACAAGCGCTCCCGCAAAATCGAAGAAGTGATGTCGGACGTGCGCGCGAAGATCAAAGAAGAAGAACCCACGCTTGATGTCGAGTTTGTGCAGGTGCTCGAGGACATGATCAACGACCTGTCCAACTCACCGGAGGACATCCAGATCAAGCTCTTCTCGAGCGACATTCCGTTGCTCAAAGATCTCGCGCCGAAGTTACAGGCGGCCATCTCTTCGATCCCGCACGTTGTCGACACACAGAATGGTATAGACAACACCCTCAGCGGTCCGGCGACCACCTTCCAGGTCGATCCGATTGTCGCGAGCCGCCTCGGCTTTACTGTGCGCGAGATCTCCGAAGATGTGACCTCGCTGCTCGACGGCCTGCCTACGGCCGACCCAGTTATCATCGCTGGCCGCCCCTACACCGTTCGTGTTCGGATGTCGGACGAGCACCGCGCCTCGCTCGAAGCCATCAAGAACACGGTCTTCAACTCCACCAGCGGCCACACCGCCACGCTTGGCGAACTGGCCGATGTCAAGGAGATCGCCCCGCAAAACGAGAACCGCCGCGAGAACCTGGAGCAGGTTGTCGTCGTCTCCGGCCGGCTTGAAGGCTCAGACCTCGGCGGCGCGATGACCAAGGTAAAAGCCGCGGTCGCAAAGCTCGGCATCCCCGCCAGCGTGCGCGTCGCGTACGGCGGCACCTACCAGGAGCAGCAAAAGTCCTTCCACCAGCTTGCTCAGGTGCTCGTGCTTGCGTTGGCGCTGGTCTTCGGCGTGCTGCTGGCGGAGTTCCGCAACTTCTCCGCGCCGATCGCGATCCTGACCAGTTCCATACTGTCTATCGTCGGCGTGCTGCTGGCGCTGCTCCTCACGCGCCAGGCGTTCAACGTAGCCAGCTTCATGGGCTTGATCATGGTCATCGGCATCGTCGCGAAAAACGGAATCCTGCTGCTGGATGCCGACGAGCGGGCCCGTGCCGAAGGCGCCAATGCTCTCGACGCCATGATGCACGCGGCGCAGCGTCGGCTGCGGCCCATCGTTATGACGGCGACCGCTGCCATGTGCGGCATGCTGCCCCTGGCGTTCGCGCTCGGCGCAGGCTCGGAGATGCTGCAACCCCTCGCCATCGCCGTCATCGGCGGCCTCATCATCTCCGTCGCGCTGAGTCTCATCGTGACTCCGGCCGTCTACTACCAACTCACGAACGGTCACGACAAGAAGTTTGAAGCAGCCTCGGAGTGAAGCCGTCGCCAGCCAACATCGGGCAGGACTGAAAACGCTTACGATTGCCCAGGAAAACCCGCATCTTTCAGCAGCCACGCCTCGTGCTGCCGGAACAGCGGGGTAGACACCACCATTCCGTCCAGAAGCAGTCGCAATCGTCCCTTCCGCGAGCGACGCTTCTCTCAGACTGCGCCCGTCTCCTGCAACGCGAGACCGCTCGACGTCAGCGATCTTCCCGACGCCAGCCGAATGTCCAGCATCGCTCCTCCACCCACGCGGTTCGACGCCACAACAGATCCGCCGTGCGCTAGAACCACTGCTTCCACAAAAGCCAGGCCCAAGCCTCGGCCTTTCGATCCCATTCCCTTAACGTCTTTTGCGAAAATGTTCGGAAGCAGATCCAGGTCGAACCCCGGCCCATCATCTTCGACCAGGAGTTCGGCGTATTGATCCGCTTCGCCCAGATGTATCCAAATCGAACACCCCATCGGCAGGTGTTTCAATTCATTGTCGAGCAGGTTCGAGATCATCCTGTGCAACAGCGGGGCGTCCGCAACAACCTTCACATCCATGGAGCTTCGCAGCTCAATCTTCAAATTCCGTTCAGACATCGAAGGCTCGTACAAATCCAGCATGGCCTTCAGCAATTCGTTCAGGTCGATCTCTGTCCTATGCAGCCGAAGCGCGCCGGCCTTGCTTTCCGCCACGTCCAGTGACGTGTTGAGAAACTCCGCCAGCCTATCCAGTTCTTCAATGGTGGAAACGATAGGGTCTGTCTGTTCAGGCCGCACGCCTGTAGACAGCACCATCTCCAGCTTCCCGCGAATTGCCGTAAGCGGGCTGCGAATGTCATGCGCCAGCGATCCCGTGATCGTATGGAGCTGGTGTACCGAGCTTTCGATGCGGTCGAGCATCCGGTTCAGCGTAAACGCCAGATGGTCGATCTCATCGTTCCTCTCCGTCGCCGGAACCCTGCTGCCAATGTCCGACTGACCGATTCTCGAAGCAGCTTCTGTGATCCGCCGGACACGACTCAGCATCTTCTTCGTCGTGTAGAAAATAATGCAGAATCCGAAAACCACCATCAGCAGGCACAGCAGCAGAAACCTGAGTCTAAGGTTCCGCAACACACGCAATTCATCCCGCTGCGAAAGGCCCAGATAGATGCTACCTCCACCAGGCAGCTGTACAGACGCCACTCGAAACGGGTCCGCAAATCCATCGATATGCAGCGTGGAGGGAGCTTCGGAGCTCAGTTGAGCCGAGTCAATCGCCCGTAGATTCGCTCGACCATCGCCGGCGCCTACCCAAAGCTTGGTTCCGCCATCCGTTCCTTTCTGCAGGAAGAACACCGAGTCGTTTTCTGTGCCACGTTCCTGGTTCCGAGATCGATTCGGCACTTCCCTGCTCGCCAGCTCCGCTATTTCGCCCACGACCGTGCTGTACAGGCGATCGTCTGGCGTGTGTTGCGCCACGTCCCCCATGACCCCGAGCTCACCCGAGAGCCATGCATCGGTTCGACGCTGAATATCATTCGCAACAAACCGGTCCACAGACGCGAACACCAGCAGCGTGCTGCACGCGAAAGCGAGGGTCCCCCACATCGATATACGCCACGCGGCGCTGCGGATCACCGGCTCACTTGTCTTTGAGTACATACCCGACACCTCGAAGGGTCTTGATCATCGGCTCCCGACCCTCCGTGTCCACCTTATTACGCAGCCGGTAAATATGCACATCCACGACATTCGTGTCCGGTTGAATCCGCATACCCCATACCTGGTCGAGAATCATCGACCGCGTAACCGTCCGGCCCGCGTTCCGGCACAGGTACTCCAGCAGTACGAACTCCTGCGGCGTCAACTGGAGCTTCTCACCACCCCGAGTCGACTCACGTTTCAGCAGATCGAGTTCAAGGTCGCCCACCCGCAGCCGCGCCGATTCGTTCGCTGGCTGCACGTGCCGGCGCTGCAAATTGCGAAGCCTCGCCAGCAGTTCGGCCATCGCAAAGGGCTTGGTTAGATAATCGTCGCCACCCTGCTCGAGCCCGCGCACGCGGTCGTCGACCGACCTGCGTGCAGACAAGATAAGCACCGGCGCCGTCACCCCAAGTTCGCGCAGTCTCAGAATTAACTTCATGCCGTCCACGTCCGGCAAACCCAGGTCGATGATCGATACGTCGTACCCTCCTCGCGGCGCGAGTTGCTCAGCCGTCGCACCATCTGCCGCCACGTCGACGGCATAGCCCGCCTCAACGAGCGAGCGTTCCAGAAAACGCTGAATCTCGGGTTCATCCTCAACAAGCAACAGCCGCATCATCGGATGTTAGATGATGCGAAGGCCAATTCGCACACCCTAAAGTGACATAGGTTCGCAAGAATCATGGAGGTGACGCTTCTAGCTCGCTACATGAACGGAACGTCATCTATTCGCCCGTTTTAGAAGTTGATGCGCCCGGAAAAGTCCATCTGCCTCCAATCTCCAGCGCTGGTTGCACACCGAAAGTGGACGCACTTGTGGTCGAACAAGACGAAGCCTGGCTTGATCCAATTGATATTCGGGTCGTCGAATACCACTCCATGTTTCAATCAGAATATGGGCGTAGTAACGTTACTGGACTTCAATATTATTTCGTGACGCTTTTAATGTGCGCATTATTTCGCAAGGGCAAATTTAAGGCTTTGATTAAACGATCGGCTTCAAAAAAGCGCCCCATTTGGCGTGTTTTTCTCACGTTTGGCAATCCATCCTCTCAATGAGCCACAGCAAACTCAATTAAGGTAACTAGTTACTAATGTGGGACCTTCTCACAACCCGCATGCCAATGAAACCATCTCTGACGGGGTGATATCGCTCAACCACGCGCCAAACGATACCTTTGGGGTAATACCCCAAACGATGTATTCGCAATAGCGTAATAGATGCATAGGTTTGATCCTGTAATTCGCTGCAAAGGTGTAAGGAGCCTTGCAACACTAATCAGGAGTCCAGGCCATGTTGAGCAACAAGCATTTCGGACGTATTGCACTATTTTTCGCAGCCTCTGTTTTAGTCGCTGCACCTGCCTTGGCAGGAGGTCCAAAGAAGACCTCCCCCGATCTCGCCCAACCCACAACCTCAGTTGTCTCCGTCATTGTTCAATACAACACGGCGCCGACCGCCGGTGAAATTCAACAGCTCACCACCATGGGCGGTACTACTTCCCCCGTCCTCCTCAACAGCATCAACGCGGTCCAAATCTCCGTACCGGTCATCGAACTCCCCTTCATCGCGCAGGATGGCAACGTAAAGTACATTAGCGTCGACCGTGCAGTCCGCGCCCACGGGACCAAGCCCGCCCCGATCGCCACCAGCCCGGAGTTCACCGCCGAACCGATCAACGCTCCCGCCGTATGGGCCATGGGCTACAACGGAACCGGCATCGGCGTCGCTGTGATTGACAGCGGCATCTCCAACGTCGCAGACCTGTCGGCCTTGAATAAGGGCAGTCGCATTGTCTACAGCCAGGGCTTTGTGGTCACCGAGCCAGGCAAGACCGACGACACATTCGGCCACGGCACTCACGTTGCCGGTTTGATCGGCGGCAACGGCACCGAATCGACGGGCAAGAATTTCTTTCACCAGTTTCTCGGCATCGCCCCAAACGTAAACCTGATCAACCTGCGCG
>CAZZYB010000005.1:5863-7211 GCA_964658125.1 uncultured Acetobacteraceae bacterium
GCGCGTGCTGGACGGCAACGGTCAAGGCACCGATACGTCCGTCGTGCAGGCGATAGAGACCGCAATCTCTCTCAAATCCAAGTACAACATCCGCGTAATCAACCTTTCCCTCGGGCGGCCGATTTTTGAGAGCTATGCGCTGGATCCTCTCTGCCAGGCTGTCGAGCAAGCGTGGAAAGCCGGCATCGTCGTTGTAGTCGCCGCCGGAAACAATGGACGCGATCTCGCTCTCAATGCGGAAGGCTACGGCACCATCGAAGCTCCCGGAAACGATCCCTATGCGCTCACCGTGGGCGCCGTCCGGACCAACGGGACGGCCGCAACCAGCGACGACGCTATGGCGAGCTATAGCTCGAAAGGGCCGACGTTCCTCGACCAGGTAGCAAAACCCGACCTCGTCGCGCCCGGCAACCTGGTGACAAGCCTGCTTGCGGACAAGGCGACGGTACAGGCCAACAATCCCTCGTTCTATACGCCGTTGGGCTTCTATCAGAGTGGTGGCAACCCCGCTAACCCGTCCAGCGACTATATGCCGCTTAGTGGCACCAGCATGGCGACCGGTGTAGCGAGTGGAGCCGTTGCGTTGCTGCTGAACTCGAATCCGGCCCTCACGCCGGACGCGGTCAAAGCGCTGCTGATGCGCAGCGCGAATAAGAGCATCCTGCCCCAGACCAGCACCGTCACGGCCAACGGCGTTGTGTACACGGCGCACAACGACGTGTTCACAGTGGGCGCAGGCTATCTCGACATTGCAGCCGCGGTGGATGCCGCAAGAACCACGGTCATCCCGGCCGGCAGCACCAAGTCACCGGTTGCCGTCTTCAATCCCGACACCAACGCAACCCACCTTGTAGTCGACAAGACGGCCCTCTGGGGAGCGACGGTGCTCTGGGGAGCCGGAAACATCTACGGTCAGAACGCGTTCACAAGCGGCAGCACAGTGCTGTGGGGCGCGGGCACGACTACCGGCAGCACTGTCCTGTGGGGCGCCGGAACTCCCGCCAGCAGCACCGTCCTCTGGGGGGCCAACGGACCGGCCAGCAACACGGTCCTGTGGGGTGCGGGCGGAACTTCCGCCAACACTGTCCTCTGGGGTGCCAACGATCCGGCAGCCTTTACCGCACTCTGGGGCGCAACCGTTCTCTGGGGAGCGGGCACACCGGCCGCTGCCACTGCCCTATGGGGAGCCAACGGCCTCGATGGCTCGACTGTCCTCTGGGGTGCGGCTGGATCGTCCAACACCACCGTGCTCTGGGGTGCGACCACACTGAGTGGCTCGACAGCTCTGTGGGGCGCAAGCGTCTTCGCAGCGCAGTAAGCTGCAAAGCGCAAGGACCCATCGGACGGG
>CAZZYB010000005.1:7221-27819 GCA_964658125.1 uncultured Acetobacteraceae bacterium
AACCGGGCAGCCCGTCTTTGCTGGTTCGGATATAAGTCCATCAAATGCCAGTCGAAGTTTGTGCCGAGTCTGTGGCGCTACTGCACGCGGACACGCGCGCTAAGCGCCGTCGCAAGGGCGCCTCAGCTATCTTGCGACTCTCCTGCATCTGAAGGTCATAGGTGCGTTCGCCTGGCTGAAGTACGTGTTGAAGGGCATCTCGCATTCTGAAAGGAATCTATGCCCCAAAAAACAGCCCTTGTCGTCGGATCGACCGGTATCGTCGGCCTGAATCTCGCTAGTCACCTGGTTCAGCAGGATTGGTCCGTCTACGGCCTGGCTCGCAAACCAGCCGCATCCGATGGCATTCAGCCAGTCGCAGCGGACCTCCTCGACCTTGCAGCGCTCGGAGCCGCACTTGCAGGAATAAAGCCGACACACGTCTACATCACGACATGGATGCGCCAGCCCACCGAAGCGGAGAACATCAAGGTCAACGGCACGATGGTTCGCAATCTACTCGACGCGGTCTCGAAGGCGAAATCGGTAGAGCATGTAGCGCTGGTCACGGGCCTGAAGCATTACCTTGGACCCTTTGAATCCTACGGAAAAGGGAAGATGCCCCCGACGCCTTTCCGTGAGGAGCAGGGACGCCTCGACGTTGAGAACTTCTACTACGCGCAGGAAGATGAAGTCTTCGCAGCGGCCAAGCGGGAGGGTTTTGGCTGGTGCGTCCATCGGCCCCATACGATCATTGGCTACGCCGTTGGCAATGCGATGAACATGGGCGTCACCCTTGCTGCCTATGCCACGATCTGCCGCGAGACGGGGCGGCCCTTCCTTTTTCCGGGCTCGGCCGCACAGTGGAATGGATTGACCGATATGACCGATGCGCGTCTTCTTGCTCGTCACCTGCTCTGGGCTGGCACCACGGCTATCGCACGGGATCAGGCGTTCAACGTCGTCAACGGCGACGTCTTCCGCTGGAGCTGGATGTGGGAACGTATTGCGGCATGGTTCGGGATTACTCCCGCTCCCTTTC
Source organism: uncultured Acetobacteraceae bacterium (assembly GCA_964658125.1). Lineage (GTDB taxonomy): Bacteria > Acidobacteriota > Terriglobia > Terriglobales > Acidobacteriaceae > Granulicella. The sequence goes on from CAZZYB010000005.1 coordinate 8,243, forward strand.
CGGGTGAAGGAACTCCCCTCGAAGTGCAACTCGCCGACGCCGCGCCTATCTGGGCACACATTGCCGATCAATATGGACTTGCAGAAGCTGATCTCAGCACTCTTACATCAGCCTGGCATACGGACGCGGACCTTGGCCGGCCGATTGAGGTCATGACCGATATGAGCAAGAGCCGCAAGTTGGGCTTCCTTGACTACCAGGCCACCGACGATAGTTTCTTCGACCTCTTCAAGCGCCTTCGTGAAACGAAACTAATTCCATAGAGGGGCGCCATGCTCTTCTCTACAAGCGCCCACCTTCGCGCGCGCAAGAATGGACTCTAAGGCTTGCCTCAGGGGATGCGCGCAATCCTCTCAACTGGCAAATGCCGGGTGCTCGGTGGAAGAAAGCGGCTGAATGGACGCCGGGTTGCGCATGTTTTTCCATGAATCCGACGGCAGTGTTGCGGGATGCTCGCTGCGGAATTCGAGGAACAACATCCTGCCGCCGAGGATCAACTCGCTGGCTCCATGCGCACCTGCATACGAAGCCAACGCGATCGTCATCCCGGCTGCATCAAGCCTGCTCGCGAAGGGAAGCAGTATCGCCGATACGCCGAGAACGACGGGGGTCAGATAGCAGGAAAGGCACTCATACTGCTCGTTTGTATCGCGCGCAACGCGGAGTTCGGAGAATGCAGCTAGAGCGGCTTGCGAGGCGACAAGCAACATGAGCCAACGCATATTGATTGCTCCACCCACCACCATGTAGAGCAACAGCCCGAAGAACATTGCCATGAGTGCCTGACCGTAAAACGCCTTGCGGTGGGTTGCGCGCGCGGGCAGCAGATTGGCCAGCAAAATCATTACACCGCCATCGAAAATACTGACGGTGGCGAGGAAGGTGATCGCCACACCGGCCAAAAAGGGGACCTTTGAAGACGAAAGCTAACCCCTGCGGAGCGACGAAGATAAACATGGATGCCAATACGGTTAGCGCTCCCCGTATCGCCGAAAATGTCCAGTATTCGTGAAATGATTTCATGGTGTTCTCCTAAACGTGAAGTCTGTCTTGACTGTCAGACTTGGAATGGAAATAGTGCTCGGCCGCGCCGGGCTAGTGGGTTTGAATCTTGCCAGTCAGCATGCTGCGGATTTTAAGTATGAGCGCCATCGGACCAGCAGAAGCGTCGTGCATGTCGTCCACCGGCGTGGCGAGCAGGGAATGACCCACAGCCAACAACACAAGTGTCTTCAGCGTCGGCCGCACAGCACGAATCCTGGATAGGATTTCGCTTGCTTCCTCGAAGGGAACGCTGTGACAGAAGACGAAGAGGTCGACATGGACGCTCATGAGGAGGCGTTCTGCCTCCACTGAACTCTTCGCTATATAAACCGTGAAACCGGCTGACTTCAGAATCAGGCTGCGCGTTTCTGCTAACGTGACGTCGCGACCATAGAGGAGTAACAAGTTAGCGGCAACAGGTAACTCCGATGGGCGAAGGACTTGTCCCATTCCGGCAAAGTACTTGGCCCGCAGCAGAGTGGGTACCATCTGGTGCTCAAGGAGAGTGGCCGGCATCGCAATCGCGGAAGCATTCATGTGAGATCACCTCTGCAGACGATTCTCTCTCCACGCACCGGGTCTGTATGTGACGGCTGTCACAGTCCTTTCACCCCAGGAGCTGCATCCGGGGCCTGCGCGCGCTCCTGATTATGAGGCCGAACAAACCGCCGCCTCGTGGCATTGCGGGAACTATCTATTGGCGCGCAAAGCTCAAGTCTCATCGCGATCGCGAAGGGCGTTCAACGTCATTACAGGCCTTCAGTCCTTTCCCTGCGAGTGGCAGGAAGCCAGGGCTAAGGGGCGATCCAACGACTCGATCCGCACCAGCTGGTTTCCATCTCCGGAATGCTCAGAAGCCCATGACCGGATTCGCACACGAGCTCGGTTCCGTTGGAGTCGAGGAAGTTTCTGGAGGGTCGGCCGACACGAGTGGGCATTGCTAAAGAGCGTAGGCAGTGTTTGCACCGACCTTCGCTGTCACTGAAGCTCCATCGCAGAGCGAGTAAGGCAAGCACCACAAAAATCTCCGGCTGGATAACTTCCGCGGTTAACGGGTGAGCATAGTGCAGGGGCTGCGTCATGTCCGCGCTGAGGAGGAACGCTATCACCAGGACGAGGACCATCTTGAGGGCTTGAAAGACGCTTGCAAGAATTTTGCGCCGTGGGACTCACCCGGGAACTGTGTTCTGTGAAACGCGCCGCCGTCGCAAAGCTCACCACCGTTACCAGCGAACCCTCGATCATGAATCGCGGTGCATTCGCTGCGAGATAGCTGCACAGCACCCTGCCATTCCCCAGAACCAGGTACAGGGGAAACGCCGCGAGCAACACAGACACGCACAGAGAAATCAGGCACAGCAGAACCGTCCCGGCGAGAGCACGGCGGTGGCTCTCCGCCCGCAGCCAGAGAGCATCGCATAGCAACCCTGGATAAAGGTCTATAGTGCTGCGCATCACGGCTGGACGGGCGAAGCGTCTGTGCCAAAGCTCACCGTGCCAGGAGCGAGTCCATTCAGCGCGCTCGGCCGCTGGAACAAGGCGCACCGCGACCTGTAGGAGCACCCGGTCGAGGGCCGGAAGCTGGACCCTCATGACTGCTTCTCCGGAATCAGCCTTGCCAGCAGTGGATACCGCACTGTCGCCGCAACCGCGGCGGATTTTCCCTCCTCGGTGATCTCGTAATAACGTCTTGCCGGACGGCCGCTCCCGGTGGAGTCTTCTTCGGCTTCCCACTGCGACCGTACCAGCGCGTCCCGCTCCAGGCGCCGCAGCGCGGGATATACCGTGCCGCTCGGCAGCCCCGTGACCTCCATGATGTCGAAGCCGAATCGGTACCCAAGGCTGAGGCCTTTCAGGATAAGGGCTGCGGTATGAGAGAGTCGCTGTTGCATCATGGCTATGTAGTATGCTACACCAAAGTAGTTTACTACATAGGGTGAGCGCGATGCTTGAAGTCAAAAACCTCTCAAAGCTCTACTCCAGCATTCCTGCTGTCGACAACGTGAGTTTCCGCGCCGGTCCGGGAGAGATTACCGGATACCTGGGCGCAAACGGCTCCGGGAAGTCCACAACCATGAAAATCATCACCGGCCTCATTCGGCCCACCAAGGGCGAGGTCTTCTACAACAATTCATCGATCCACGACGACCTCATGGCCTTTCGCCGCATCCTCGGATACGTTCCCGAAGAGCCGCATCTTTACACACACCTCAGCGGTATGGAGTACCTCGACATGGTCGCCGCGCTGCGCGGCCTCGAAAAGCGTAGCTCCGGCAAACGCATCGCCGGCATGCTTCGCCTGCTTGGCCTCTATGGCGACCGCGATGTCGCCATCGCCTCGTACTCGAAAGGGATGCGTCAGAAGGTTCTTCTGATCGCCGCACTGATGCACAACCCGGAAGTTGTGCTGCTGGATGAGCCGTTCTCCGGCCTCGACGTTGGCTCCTCGCTGATCCTCCGCAGCCTTATGCAGCAGCTCGCCGGGCAAAACAAAGTTGTCCTCTTCAGTTCGCACGAGCTCGAAACCGTCGAGCGTCTCTGCGAGCACGTAATCATCCTGCATAAAAGCCGGCTCGTCGCAGACGACTCTATCTCCAACCTGCGAACCCTTATGGATTCGCCCACGCTCGAAGGCATCTTTTCACAGCTTGCCGTTGAGGTGAAGGCCGAAGACGTAGCCGCGGAACTAGCATCCCTCATCGCCCATTGAAAGCAGGCACCGTGTTCAACCGTCAACAGTTCAAAGTCCTCTACCGTGTGTTTCTGCTCCGCGTCGTTGACCTGGAAGCGCTCGCGGCGGATGCCGACACCACCAAGCTCCTCGCGCAGTTCGGCACCGTTCTTGGCAGCCTGAGCTTCCTGTTCTGTTGGCCACTTTTTCTTATGGTCGGCCTGAAGCTGAATATCCGGTTCATCTGGACTACCGAGCATTTCTTTCTCGCCACGCAAATGGTCGCTGTCGGCGTCATCTCCCTGCTCTGTTGGGACCAGGCCTTCCCTGATCGTCGCGACATCATGGTGCTGGGCACGCTTCCTGTGGCGCCGCGTACCTTCTTCGCTGCCAAGACTTGCGCCCTCCTCACCGCCCCCGCGCTCACCATGTTGGCCCTCAATGCATGCAGCGGACTTGCGTGGCCACTGCTATTCAGCGGCACCAGCTCTGGTCCTCTGGGACACTTCGCCGCCTGGCCAGCGTGGTGGATCACCCTAATCCTTAGCGGCTTCTTCATCTTCGCCTCAGTCCTGACGCTGCAAGGCATCGCCGCAAACCTGTTGCCGAGACAATGGTTCCTTCGCCTCTCCGCGCTTCTTCAAGCCATCATCCTGAGTTGCGTGCTGATCACCTATTTCCTCGAACCCAGTATGGAATCCCGTGCAGCACTGGCGGCTGCGGCCAATCACCACCTTCTCGCCTGGCTGCCCACCTATTGGTTTCTGGGGCTGTTTCAGCAACTCAACGGCTCCCTGGCTCCCGAGTTCGTTTGGCTTGCCCATCGCGCATGGATTGCAACCGCGATCGCCGGAGTCGGAGCAGCGACTTCGATCCTGCTTGCCTACACGCGTCTCACGCCAAAGATCGTCGAGCAACCCGAGATCGTCCCGGCCGTTCGCGGCCTGCGCTTTCAATTCCAGTCCATCGACGCGGCTGTCGCCCTGTTTTTGCTTCGAACACTCACGCGCAGCCGCCAGCACCGGATGATCTTTAGCTTCTACGTTGGCATCGGAGCAGCATTGGCCATCGCCTACGTCCGCACGCCCTTCGCCAATCCACTCGCTCTCGACATTGGAATTAGCGTCGCAGCCTTGGCAGTTACTCTGCTCATCGTGGCTTTATCCATCGCCGCTGTTCGTATCGTCGGGACGCTTCCCATGAACCTGCGGGCGAACTGGATCTTTCACATTACCGAACTGAGCGGTCTGAAAATTTATCGCCGCGCGCTGCGTCGCTCCTACCTGACGCTCGTCGTCGCTCCCTGCTGCGTCATCGCGGCGTCGATCACCTTCGTGCTCTATCGACCGCTGCCCAGCGCACAACATCTCTTCGCGCTCATACTTTGGGGAGGACTCCTTACAGAGATTGCTCTCCTCGGTGTGCGCAAAATTCCTTTCACCTGCTCCTACCTTCCCGGTAAGAGCAGGATTCACTTCGCGTTCTACGCCGGGGTCGTCACCTTGGCTTTTCTGCTTGGAGAAGGCGCAAAAGTTGAAGCTCGCGCCATGTCAACCTTTGGGCAGTGGCTCATCCTTGTCTGTACTCTCGCGTCGATTTGGCTGATCGTCCGCTGGACGAGTGAGGCTAACACCGGCGACGCGCTCCTCTTTGAGGAGACAGAGCCGCCCATCGTGGTTAGCCTCGGGCTACAGTAGCAATGAATGCCAGCACGTCGCTCCAGGAACGCCCAAAGTTGTTGGAAAGAAATGGTCGGGACGACTAGATTCGAACTAGCGACCTCACCCACCCCAAGGGTGCGCTCTACCAGGCTGAGCCACGTCCCGACTTGCTACGATAGCGCCGGCCGCAAGGCCTGACGCTGGGGTAAGACCAGTTTACACGAACACGGCCCGTGCGCCCTTAGTGCGTCGGAGCCACAAACTCTTTTGGCAGTTCCCCGCCCGCGCCGAAGAAAAACTCATTCATCTGTTCCACCAGGAACTCCTGCGCCTCGCGCGTCCACGGCTGCAGGCGATACTCATTCAGCAGCATCTTCTGCCGCTCCACCCACTCGCCCCAAGCCTTCTGCGACACGTTCTTATAAATCTTCTGTCCGAAATCCGAATCGAACGGCGGCTCCTCCAGCCCTTCCATCTCGGCCTTGTACTTCGTGCAGAAAACCATATGCGCCATCGTCAAATACTCCTTGATCCCAGTTTACTCGAAGCTCGAAACTCGAGACTCGAAACCCATTGCCAACCCAACACACCTCGACCCTTTCTATAATCCTCCTGATGCCTTCCTCCTCCGCCAAGCTCACCCCCGACCAGCAAATCGAAGCCCTCCGCGAAGAGCTCCGCCACCACGAGCACCTCTACTACGTCCTCGACGCGCCCACCTGGACCGACGCCCAATACGACGCCCGCATGAACGCCCTCAAGGCCCTCGAAGCCGAGCACCCCGACCTCATCACCCCCGACTCTCCCACGCAGCGCGTCGGCGGAAAGCCCAAAGAAGGGTTCCTCAAAGTCCCGCACTCGCGCCCCATGCTCTCGCTCGACAACGCCTACAACGAAGCCGAACTCCGAGCCTGGGCCGACCGCGTCACCGCCGCCCTAGCCTCCACCGAAACCGTCCACTACGTCTGCGAACTCAAGCTCGACGGCCTCTCCCTCGCCCTCCAATACATCCCCGGCCCCGCCCACGCCGCCGTCCTCCTCTCCGGCATCACCCGCGGCGACGGCACCATCGGCGAAGACGTCACCTCCAACGTCCGCACCATCCGCAGCGTCCCCCTGCACATCTCCGCGAAGGCCCTCAAGTCCGCAGGCCTCCCACAACAGTTCGAAGTCCGCGGCGAAGTCGTCCTCCCCCAGAAAGCCTTCGAAAAAATGAACGAAGAGCGTGTCGCCGCCGGCATGGCTCCCGCCGCCAACCCGCGCAACGCCGCCGCCGGCACCATCCGCACCCTCGAGCCCAACATCGTAGCCCAGCGCCGCCTCGAACTCTTCTCCTACTTCTTACTCCGCGCGGACGAGAACCCCGGCGACCCCCTCCTCCCCACCCAATCCACCGCACTCGACGCTCTAAAATCCGCCGGCTTCCTGGTCAACCCCCACGCCCGCACCGTACCCACCATCGACGCCGTCCTCACCTTCATCGCCGAAGCCGAAACCCTCCGCGACACCCTCCCCTACGAGATCGACGGCGTAGTCATCAAGGTCAACGCAGTCGCCCAGCAGCGCCGCCTCGGCTTCACCGGCAAAGCCCCCCGCTGGGCCATAGCCTACAAATTCGCCGCACGCGCCGGCATCACGCAGCTACAGGACGTGTTGTTCCAAGTCGGACGAACTGGCAAGGTCACCCCCGTAGCCGCGCTCGCTCCCATCCTCATCGGAGGCACCACCGTCACCCGCGCCACCCTCCACAACCCCGACGAAGTCGCCCGCCTTGGCGTCCGCATCGGCGACTTCGTCTCCGCCGAACGCGGCGGCGACGTGATCCCCAAAATCACGGCCGTTGTCGACGACAAGCAGCACCCGCGCGGCACCCGCGAAATCACCTTCCCCACGCACTGCCCCCGCTGCCAACAGCAACTCATCCAGGAACCCGGCGAAGTCGATCTCCGCTGCGTCAACATAAGCTGCCCCGCCCGCCTCGAAGAAGAGCTCCGCCACTTCGCCTCGCGCGGCGTCATGAACATCGAAGGCCTCGGCGAGTCCCTGGTAGCCCAACTACTCGGCCACTCCCTCGCCGAAGTCGACCCCACTGACGCCACCGAAGGCGAAGAAGCCGTCGCCGATGAGCCCACCCGCAAAGCCCTCGTCCACTCCATCGCCGACGTCTACGCCCTCACCCGCGCCGACCTCCTCTCCCTCGAACGCATCGGCGAAAAGACCGCCGACTCCATCCTCGCGGAGATCGAAAGATCCAAGAAACAGCCCCTCAACCGCGTGCTCCTCGGCCTCGGCATCCGCCACGTAGGCGAGCGCACCGCGCAAGCCCTCGCCGAAGAGTTCGGTTCCATCGACACCCTCATCAGTGCCACAGAAGAAGAGCTCACCCGCGTCAACGACATCGGCCCCAAGGTCGCCGCCACCGTCCGCGAGTTCTTTTCCAACCCTCGCAACCTCGCCCTCGTCGAACGCCTCCGCGACTTCGGCCTCACCTTCACCGCAGAGAAGCGCGTCCGCGGCACCGCCCTCGCAGGCCTCACCTTCGTCCTCACCGGAACCCTCCCCACGCTCACCCGCGACGAAGCCAAGTCCCGCATCGAGACCGCCGGCGGCAAAGTCTCCGGCTCCGTCTCCAAAAAAACCGATTACGTCGTAGCCGGAGAAGAAGCCGGCTCCAAGCTCGACAAGGCCACCCAGCTCGGCGTCAAAGTCCTCGACGAACCCGCCCTTCTCGACCTCCTCGCCAACGGCCCACCGCTTTCAATGGAGGAATAGTTTCCAATCGCTACCTCCACCCTGTATAAATCTGCGGTAGCCACAAGTTGGAATCCCGAAAGCAGGACCCATGCGCCTCCTCGCCGCGCTAGCCCTCACCGCAACGCTCGCCGCCCCCCTTGCCGCCCAAATCCCGCACCTCGCCACCGATCACAATCACGCCACCCTCATGGTCGACGGCGCCCCCTTCTTCCTCCTCGGCGCCCAGGTCGACAACTCCAGCGGCTGGCCCGACCGCCTCGCCGCCGTCTGGCCCATCGCCGAGCGCATGAAACTCAACACCCTCGAAGTGCCCGTCTACTGGGAGCAGCTCGAACCCACCCGCGGCCACTTCGACTTCACCGTCGTCGACAACCTCATCGGCCAGGCCCGCCAGCACCACACCCGCCTCGTCCTCCTCTGGTTCGGCACCTGGAAAAACGGCCGCATGCACTACGTTCCCTCGTGGGTAAAATCCGACACGGCCACCTACCCGCGCATGTTCACCCGAGCCGGCAAACCCATCGACGTCCTGAGCCCCAACGCGCCGGCCAATCTCGACGCCGACCGCACCGCCTTCGTCGCCCTCATGCACCACCTCCGCGAAACCGACCCACGCCACACCGTTGTCATGATGCAGGTCGAAAACGAGTCTGGCTCGCTCGGCACCGTCCGCGACTTTTCCCCCCTCGCGCAAAAACAGTTCGACGCACAAGTCCCCGCCGACCTCCTCCGCGCCCTCAACAAACAGCCCGGCACCTGGCAGCAGGTCTTCGCAGACGACGCCGACGAAACCTTCGCCGCATGGTCTGTAGCCAGCTACATCGGCGAGGTCGCCGCCGCCGGCAAGCGCGAACTCGCGCTCCCCATGTACGCCAACAACTGGCTCAAAAGCCCCCGAGCGTGGCCCGTGTCCACCATCCCCGGCGACGACTACCCCTCGGGCGGCCCCACCATCAACATGCACCCCGTCTGGAAGGCTGCCGCCCCGGCGCTCGACCTCCTCGCCCCCGACATCTACGTCCCTTCCAGCGAGCGCTACCGCAGCGTCATGCATGAGTTCCACACCTCCACCAACCCTCTCCTCATCCCCGAAAGCCTCGGCTTCGAACCCTTCCCCGGCGCCAGCGGCTACGCCCGCTACCTCTACTACGCTGCAGGCGACGGCGCCATCGGCTTCGCCAACTTCGGCCTCGACCGCGTCAATCTCGACAAGCCGGACGCCGAAACCACCGCGCAAATCGAAGGCTTCCGCCTGCTCGGCTCCTTCGACCGCGAGCTGGCCGCACTCGAGTTCGCCGGCAAAGTCCAGACCGCCGTAGAAGAACCCGGCATAGCCCAGATCGAACTAAACTTCGGCCCCGAATCGGGCGGCTGGCGCGCCACAGCCGAGTTCCCCGCCAGTTCCGAAGTCCCCGCCACCGTCTCCGTCAGCTCCGACACCCGCAGCCTGCACGTAGGCCGCGCCCTCGTAGCCTCGCTCGGCAACAACCAGTTCCTCGTAGCCGGAATCGACTGCCGCGTCCACTTCGCCACCGCCGTCCACGACCCCAAAGAAATGCAGCTCGTAAAGGTAGAAGAAGGCACATACAACGGAACCACCTTCACCCCCGGCCGCCTCTGGAACGGCGACGAAACCGACAACGGCCTCAACTTCGGCGGCAAAGGCTCCATCCTCCGCGTAACGCTAGGGAGCTACTAATGCAAGAGACCCTCCTCAGAACGATCCAGAGAACCCTCATAGAAAGAACATGTCATCCTGAGCGCAGCGAAGGACCTGCTTCTCGTCCACACCCCCACAAATTTGTCATCTCGACCGAAGTGGAGAGACCTGCTGTCCTGCGCAGCCGCACACCGCGTGCTATCTGCCTCGCACTGCTACTCACCACCACCGCGCAGACACAACAACCTTGGCAACACCTCCAAAACCCCACCGCCGCCGAAGTCCAAAGCGTCTGGACCACACCCCCACCCGAGTACGGCCCAGAACCCTACTACGGCCTGAACGGCCCCGTCGATCAAACCGTCATAGCCCGCGACCTGGACGCCATGCAATCCCTCGGCTACACCGCCGTCACCGCGCAGGCCGGCTACAACATGCGCGAGCCCTACCTATCCGAACCCTACTTCAAACTCTTCGGCACCCTCGTCAGCGAAGCGAAGAAACGCAACATGCGCGTGTGGATCGTCGACGACGCCGGTTACCCCAGCGGCTTCGCGGGCGGCAAATTCACCACCGAGCACCCCGAACTCCGCATGCAGGCCCTCGTCATCGCCGAGCGCATCCCCGCCACCGCCGGCGACCTCGTAGCCCACCCCGTAAAGCCCGAAACCGTAGCCGTAACCGCCCTCAACGCCGACGACGGCAAGACCATCGCCGTCCCCTTCCCCAACAACACCATCAACTGGAAGACACCTCCCGGCCACTGGACGATCCTTATCGTCGAGCACCAGTTCAGCACCTCACCCACCCGCTCTGACACCAACCCCAAGCGCACCAAAGACGCCTCCCAATCCCTCGAAGACTACCTCGACCCTCTTGCCACAGCGCAATATCTTGAGTTCACTCATGCCCAATATAAGAAGTACCTAGGCGACGAGTTCGGCAAAACCATCATGGGCTTCCGCGGCGACGAGCCCGACTACTCCATCCGCGGCCTCCCCTGGACCCCAAAATTCTTCGACCGCTTTCAAGCCCTCAAGGGCTACGACATTCGCCCCTACGTGGCGACTTTTCTCGCTAATCCCAAAACCCCTCTAAATGACCCTCAAAGGCGCGCAAAAGCAGACTATTACGACGTCTTCTCCCAGCTCTTTTCCGACGGATTCTTCAAACCCCAGGGCGAATGGTGCGCCGCCAACCACCTCGAATACCAGGTCCACCTCAACCACGAAGAGATGGAAGTCGAACTGGCTCATAGCGAAGGCGACTTTTTCCGCGCTATGCGCGGCGTCGAAATCCCTGGAATAGACAGCATTTGGCACCAGATCTTCCCCGACACCATCTCCGACTTCCCCCGCCTCGCCGCCTCCGCCGCCCACCTCTACGGCAAACCAAGAGCCTTCACCGAAAGCTTCGCCGCCTACCGCCCCGAACCCACCATCACCGAAGCCCGCTACGTCCTCAACGAGCAGTTCGTTCGGGGCATAAACCTCGTCGAAACAATGTATTACCCATCCAGCGCCAACCCCAAAGGCACCCGTTCGCCCTACATGAGGGATCCCGCCTACCCCGCCCTCCTCACCTACACCCGCCGCATGAGTTACCTGCTGTCCATGGGCCGCCCCGCCGCCGAAGTAGCGCTCTTCCTCCCCACCAGCTCCCTTTGGCTCAACGACGACGCCTCCGACACCGCCTTCGTAGCCACCGAGCAACTTCTCTCCGAACACCAGATCGACTTCGACATCGTCAGCGAAGACGCCCTCGCCCGCGACCTCAAACCCACCCGCACCGGGCTTGAAAGCGCCAGCGGGAACACCTATCGGACCATCATCCTCCCGAGCCCCGCAGTCCTGTCGCAAGCCGCCCTCGACCGGCTCCAGGCCTTCGCCAAAACCGGCGGCAAAGTCCTCTTCCTCGGCCGCACCCCAACCCTCATTTCCAACAGAACCATCCTCAACGCCCGCCGCGCCAAACCCTCGGACTTCAAATGGGCCGCCGTCGAAACTTCCGCCCAGCTCCCACCCACGCCCACACCCCCAGCGCAGCCACCCACCTCACCCCCGGGTCCACAAATCGTCCCACCCGCCATCCTCAGCGCGGTCATCAAAGCCGTTGGCACACCAGACGTCACCCTAGACGCGCCCGACAGCGCGCTGAAAATTATGAAGCGCCGCCTCAAAGATTCCGACGTCTACCTGCTCTTCACCCCCAACACCCGCACCATCACCTTCCACAACGACGGCCAGATGATCGAAGTCTGGGACCCCCAAACCGCCACTGTCTCCGGCCAAATCTCCACCCGCGACGAAGGAAAACTCTCCATCCACCTCAACCTCAAACCCTACGAAACCGCCGTCTTCCTGATCCGCTAACGGAACCCGCTGCGAACCTTAGCGGCCTTAGCGCCTTTGCGTTTTCCTCTTCTCAAACCGCCGCCCGCACCACCGCCTTCAAGCAATCCACCCGCACCTCCGCCGACTTCAAGCCATCCGCAGAAGCCTTCAAAACAACCGCCCCCGAAGTCTTCGAAGACTGCACAATCGCCATACAAAGCCCGCTAAACGCACTCCGCTGCTCCGCACGGTCGGCCTCAAGCGAACTAGGATTCCCGTTCCCCACCCCGAGCACCTTCCCCGGCCCCTCAACCTTGAACCGCACCAGATTATCCGCCGTCGGCACCACCCGTCCCGCCGAATCGATAACCTCCACCCGTACCACCGCCACGTCCTCGCCATCAGCTTTGATCGAAGACCGATCGGCCACCAACCGCAACCCGACAGCCGCCCCGGTAGTCTCGCGAGCCTCCGTCAGCAGCACCTTACCGCCACGCGACGCCCGAGCCTCAATCCGCCCCGCCGCATACGGCACCTTCCAAACCAGATGCCCGTTCTTCTCAACAGTTTTTGAACCCAGGCTCTTGCCATTCAACCAAAGCTCCACGCTCTCCAAATTCGAGTAGCACCAGACCTCGATCTCTGTCCCCTCCGCCACTCCCCAGTTCCAGTGCGGAAACAAATGCAGCACCGGCTCCGTCCGCCACCACGTCTTGTAATAAAAATAGTTGTCCTTCGGAAACCCGCACGTATCCATCAACCCAAAGTGCGAGCTGATGCAAGGCAGCACATAAGGCGTAGGCTCGCCGCGATAATCAAATCCCGTCCACACAAACCCACCCGCGAGCCACTCCCGCTCATCAAAAAATTTCCACCAGTCTTCCGCGAGGTCAGCCCACGGCGGCTTCTCCGTGTCGTAAGCCCGCACAAACCCGCTCGAAGGATCGTTCGTATAAATCCCGCGCGTAGATACGGTACTCGCTGTCTCCGTCCCGATCAGCGGCTGCTTCGGATGCGTCTTCTGATACGGTTCAATTTCTGCAATCCGATAGTTGAACCCCTGCACATCCACTACATTCGAAACCCCGCCCCCGAACCCATGATTCATCGCCTCGGTCACCGGCCGCGTTGTATCGAGCCGCAGAATCGCATCCTTCATCGTCTGCCCGATCCGGGCTCCGCGTTCAGTTCCCTGCTGCGGCTCCTCATTCCCAATCGACCACATAATCACGCTAGGCCGGTTGCGGTCCCGCTTCACCAGCGTCTCCAACTCCCGCAAGCCATCGGCACTAGACGAGAAAGTCCGCGTCTCATCGAGCACCATCATCCCCAACCGATCGCACGCATCCATCAACTCGCTCGTCGGACAGTTATGCGACGTCCTATAGGCATTCGACCCCATCTCTTTCAGCAGCCCCACGCGGTAGTACTGCATCGCATCCGGCAGCGCCGCACCCAGCCCCGCATGGTCCTGGTGATTGCAAGTCCCCTTGATCTTCACGTGCTGCTCATTCAGGAAAAAACCCTTATCCGCATCGAACCGCGCCGTCCGAATTCCGAACGTAGTCGCATCCGCATCGACCGCCTTCCCATCGACAACCAGCGTTGTCTCCAACAAGTAAAGCTGCGGCGACTCCACCGACCAAAGCTCCGGCCGCGACACTACACACTCCATTTGGACTATCGCCGTCTCCCCCGCAGCCAGTGTCACTGCCTTCGACCGCACCACCGCAACCTGCGTCCCCTTCGAATCCTTCACCATCGCACTCACGCCGCAAGCAGCAGCCGCGCGGCTCTCATTCACTACCTCGGTCTGGACCTTTAACGCAGCCGGCCCCGCAATCCCTTTCTCCAGCCGCGCCTGCACAAAGTTCCCCCATTTCGCCATGTGCACCGCCGCAGTCTTCCGCAGCCACACATGCCGATAGATTCCCGCACCCTCATAGAACCAACCCTCATTCAGAGTCGCATCCACGCGCAGCACCAGCCAGTTGTCCGCGCCGTAGTTCAGGAAGTCGGTCACATCCACCTCGAACGGCACATACCCGCTCGAATGTTGCCCCAGCAGATGCCCATTCAGAAACACCATCGCCTCGCGGATGACCCCATCGAACTCCACAACAATCCGCTTCCCCAAATCTTCCTTGGCCACCTTGAAGGTCTTCCGATACCACCCCACACTCGTCTCCGGAAACGTCCTCCCCAGCGGCTTTCCTCCATGCGGCACCGTATTCTCGTTCGGCACAAACGGCAGATCCACTGCCCAGTCATGGGGCAGATCCACCACCTTCCACGCGCTGTCGTCGAACGCATGCGACCCATGCCCCGCCGGTCCACCTACCTCACCCGACTTCGCAAACAATCCCGTATCCGCCGCCCTCCCAAACCCAAAATCCTTGTCCGGATCAGCCGCACTCCCCAACGCAAACCGCCACCCCGCATCCATCAACAACCGCTCACGCAGCATGGAAGCCGGCGCAGCAACATCCTCAGCCCAGGGGGTCTCCTCCCGGCGCGTCTCTGCGCCAAACGCCACTGGAGCCGCCGCCACGGCCGAAGCCGCTACCGCTGCCCGCATCACATCCCGCCGTGTCCAAGTCGCCATTCGTGCCGTCCCTTCAGATCAAAAACTCACACCATCAAAGCGTTGCCCTTTGCGCCCATCAAAGCGCCGGACCATCGCTCGCCACGACGACTGCACCCATGGCCTCCGAAATTTTGCGACTCGCCTCACCCAGCGACTTCACCGCATCCGCCACGCTCACCTTGTCCGCCAGTCGCTTCACAAACGGAATCGTAAGCCCCGCAATCGCCTGCCCCTGCGCATTCAACACCGGAAAGCTGATGTTCACAATCCCGGCGACTTCATAGCTCGCGCGCTTCTCATGGCCCAGCGCGAGAATCCTCGCTAGATGCTTCTCCAGATCCGCAGGCTTGCGCTTCTTCGTCTCCGTTCGCCACTCTTCGATTGCCCGCTCGCGAGCATCTTCGTCCTGATGCGCGAGAATCACATGCCCCGTCGCCGCGTGCATCAGGTCCACCTTCGACCCCATCTTCACGTAGAACCCCGTCGACTCCGGCGAATCCACCTGGGCCAGAATCACAACATGCCCGCCATCAATAATTCCCAAATGGCAAGACTGCCGCAGCCGATGCGCCAGCCAATGCATCGTCGGCAAAGCTTCCGTCACCAGCCGCTTGGTCGGCGGATGCTCCTGCGCCAGCCGGAACAGCCGAAGCGTGAGCTGATACTTTTCCTTATTCGCCGTATGCGCCAGATACCCCCTGTGCTCAAGACAAAGTATCATCCGGAAAATTTCCGACACAGTGCGGTTCAGCCTGCGCGCCACCTCGCTAACCGTCAGCCCCTCGGGCGTACCCGCAAACAGCTCGAGAATGTCCAGGCCCTTCTCAAGTGCCGGAGTGGGATAGTACCGTTTCGCTTCGGGCATAGGCATGTGCTTCGCGTGGACTCACCAACAACCTACCAGATGTCGCTGGCCACCGTCGTGCGCGCATGCTCAAGCAGCGTGAAATCCAGCGAGGTTCATCGCGCGCATGGCCTCGGGATTCTGCATGAACGTCGACCACAGAAATCCCGTACGCAAATTTTCCGCCATCAACGCAGAGATGCCGAGATCGATCCCCAGCACATCCGGGTTATACCAGTTACCCGCGGGGTGAACAGCGTCGCGAAATCCGTAACGCCCATAGACCCGATCGCCCAGCTTACGCAGAGAACGCAGCACGGTCAGGCAATCAGACGGCAGAAACGGCAGCGACCCCGCCGCCGCATACGGCACGACCGTACCATCGATATGTCCCAGTGCCGGCGGCCCTCCCCAGGCCACATATCCTCGCTCTGAATCCGATGCCGAAATACCCCAGTAATCCTCCGTATACCCAATCTTCAACGCCAGACAAAAAGCCTTATGAGCCCGCGTCGCTGAAATCGAGTTCGCAAAATAGTCAGCGTGCCGATCCCGCTTGTACCGAAAGTCGAACCACGCATGCGAGTACTGGTGCACGAATAAAGGATCCGAACTGGAGATGTAATCGAAGCCCCCAAACGTGATGTGAGGCCGGCTGAATTTCTCCCACGCCGCCGGATCAACCGGGTGCGTAGGCGAGCCCATCGCTAACAGATAAAGCATCATCAGTTCGCAATAGTGGTCCCAGCGGCTGTTGATGAAAGCGCCGTCGCGGACACCCATCGAAAACGTCTCGCCACCATTCAGCATCCACGGCCACTCAATTCGCTCGTAGAGTCGCGTAGCCAGATCGGTGATCTTCGCATCGCGAAAATAAGCTCTCGCCGTCAAGACGCCGCACAGAAGAAGCGTCGTGTCGATCGAAGAAATCTCGCTATGGTTTGCAGCCTTGCCACTGTGCACGTCATTGAAGTGCGAGAAGAAGCCGTGATCATGCGGCAGCTTGTTGAGATGGAAATCCAATGTACTGCGAACCCGTTCAACGATAGCCTCGTGCGCGAAATAGCCGCGCCGGTCCGCAATGCAGAGTGTCGATAGACCGAAGCCCGTCGCCGCAATGCTCGCCAGCGAATTCCGCGAACTCAGCTTGCCACTGGTATTGTCCGCATACGCCCGATCCATGATCTGGCCGGTGGCCGGATCGGTTTGCTCCCAAAAGTAAAGCGCGGCGCGGCGCTCCATATCGTCGAGGAGCGCGTCATCCGCAGCAGCAAGCCCAGGCTTCGTCTGCCTCGCTCGCGCCGGAATCGCCATCGCCGCGCTCGCGCCCGCAAGTAACTGCAACGCTGATCGACGGGAAAGAGAATGTTTCGGCATGGCGAATTCAGTGCTGTCTGATGCAGAATAACCGAAAAGCAAGCGACTCATCTGCGATCGTGGTCAAGCTTCAAGAGCACCAGCCCTTGCGCAGGAATCGTTACCGTCAAGCTCCCGTTCGACAACCGAAGATGCTCCGGCGGGCTCGCTTCTCCGGCCTTCTGCAACGCAACAATTTGTTCACGGCTCGGTGTGGGCGGTCGCCCCATCGCGTCAAACGCCGACACAACATTCCCGTGTGTGGAGTCCACGCGATAAAGCGTCACACCAGCCGTCTTCGACGCACCGGAAAACGTGATCTGCATCGTTTTATCCGGGCCAATTCGCTCCGGTGGCGGCGTGTACTTTGGCCCTGTCCCCACAGGCGGAGCATAGTTCCACAGCGCAACCACAACAGCTCCATCGGCGGCTTTCGTGGCTAGTGCCGACTCCGAATCCAGCTTCAACCGCTGGTCCCCGAGCTGATGCAGCAGCGCAAAAATATTAAACGTAGGTTTGCGAATCGAGTCCGCAGCGATCAAGCCAAACCCGCCATAAAACGGCGTCCGCACCACACCCTGCTCTTCGAACACATCCGAAAACGACCAGTAGCTCATGCTCTGCACCAGGCCATCGCACTGGCTGATCGTCGTCGCAAGCCACGGCCCCATGTAAACCGAGTCGGTCACATTAGGCTCGTTCGCATAGCTCGCGTTGTACTCGGAAAAGATCAGCGGCGTCTGCGGAAACGGGGAGCTTGCGATCTCATCATGCACCTTCCGCACCGAACGGCAGACCATCTTGTCGCGCGGAATCACTTCCTGCGTATGAAAAACATCGGGCGCGGTGTCGTTCGCATAAACGTGCGTCGAAGCAAAATCGACAGGCACATTGTTCTCTTTGCAGTGCTTTAAAAAGTCACCCACCCAGGCCGCCTGCGCCGTCGAGGGCCCGCCCACCCGAATCCGCGGATTGGCTGCCTTTAAAGCCCGCGCCGTGTGGTCGTAAAGCTCAAAGTAGGTTGGCTGCTTCGGATTCCCCATCCAGAAATCAATGTTGGGTTCGTTCCAAACTTCGAAGTTCCAGTGCGAAACTTCCTCAATCCCATAGCGTTCGACTAGGTGCTTCGCAAAAGCCGTAATCATCGGATCCCACAGCTCATATTTCGGCGGAGACACGTTCTGCTTGTACCAGAAAGCGTGCAGCGCCGCGGGATCGGTCGCCATCTTCTTCGGCGTAAAGCTCAACTCCACAAACGGCCTTACACCGTTGGCCAGCAGTCCATCATAAATCTGATCGATGTACGAAAAGTTATAAAGCCCAGCCTCCTTCGCCGTATTCGCCGCATCGTTTTTCATCTGTGCAAAGACGATGGTCTGGCGATCCGGATCGTAAAGACCCACCTCATCCATAAAAATCCCGTGAAAGCGCACAGAATCAAAGTTCGTAATCTGTTTCACCGCGCGAAGATCGTTGCGATAACTTTCCCGCAGCGAGAGAATCGCGCGCCCCGATCCAAACGTCTGCTCCCAGAAGTGCGGAAAGGGTGTCGCGGAAGCCTTCGGATCGACCGTGATGTGTTCCACCGCTTGGGCGCGTAAGGTTCCACCGAATACATTCACCATCAACGATAGAGCGAAGGCTGAAAACGCCAAACGCCGATTCAAGATGTTCATAGGAGCCACCTGAGAATTCCCGCCACATTTGCGCGGCGTCGTGCGAGCCGCTGAAACGCTCTCATCGGCCGATGAAGTCTGAAAAATTGGCCCTCCCAATCCTGCGGAGGGCCATGTTCGATCCAGTCCGAGCCGTCTTTGCTAGAAATTCAATCGCATCGAAAGCTCGATTACACGACCCGCGTCCACGTTGGTGGCCTTCCCGAAGTTCGCATCGTTGATGTTCGCACCGCCGCCAGCATTGCCGTTGGTGATGGGCGAAAGCTGCAGCAGGTTGAAGGCGTTGAACACGTTCGCCTGGAAGCGTAGTACCGCGTGCTGGTCAGACCACGTCGGGAACTCAACCTGCTTGCCCAGGCTCAGGTCGATGTCCCGGTAGCATGGTCCGCGGAAGCTGTTGCGTCCGATACCAGGCTTGTAAATGTAGTTCTGCCCGGGTGGCAAAACAGGCGCGGTGATATTGAAGTAGTTCACACCGCCTGCGGTCCCGCCGGCTCCACGGTTGGGAAAATTAGATCCCGTTTCGAACGCGCTATTAGAGCAGCTCGATCCGATGGGTCCGCCGCCCGGCAGAATACCCAGGGGACGAGTTGGCCCTACCACAGCCGCGTTCGTGATGACGTTCGCCTGCAGGTCGTAGGTCACCGGCGTAAACGGAAAGCCTGTGTGCGCCGTGATGATCGTGTTAGCCTGCCAGCCATTCGCCACCGCGTTCAAAAGCGCATTACCGGTGTGTACCTTCGGGCTGGTGTACAGAGCGGTGACTGTCACCCGATGCCGCGCGTCGTAGTCCGAAGGCCCGCGTTCGGTCCGGTTATCAGCCGGATCCGTTTGGTTGGCCCCAGCGTTCGGACTGTCACCGTTTGAGACCTGGTCGATACTCTTGGACCAGGTGTAGTTCCCTTCGATCTGTAGACCATGGGTCAACTGCCGTACAACACGTGTGTTCAGCGCGTTGAAGGACTGGTTCGAATCCGTCTGCGCAAAGAAC
>CAZZYB010000006.1:0-18648 GCA_964658125.1 uncultured Acetobacteraceae bacterium
TGATCGCCGAATCCGCACGCTGCCTCACTGTCCGCCAGACTCCCACGCAGGCCAGCGCACAAACCATCGCTCCCGATCCAGTCCCCGCGACCAGCCGCGCGTAGTACCCGAACAGCTTCTCATGTCCCGCCCCACGCGCCCGCGCAAAGTACGCCCGCCCCGCATGCCTCAACGCCCCCAGCACACTCCAGTCCTTCCCAAACCACGTGAACAGCATCAGGCCGACCACCACAAACACCCCAGCTGGAACCAGCCAAATGCGCCACACGCCATCCCCCAGAGGCCCCCGCCGCCTCCACCAGACCCACAGCGCACCCATCCCCAACGCCGCAAAGTGAATCACGGCCGTCTCCTTCGAAGCCAGCATCACCGCTGCACAAGCCCCCACAACCGCGGCGTTTCCCAAACCTCCGCGCTGCCACAGCCGCCACCCACTCAGCATCAGCCCAAACGTCGCACACACAAACAGCGACTCGTGAATGAAGTAACGATCGTAGTAAACCGGGAGCGAACTCGCAGCCATCAGCACCGCTCCCACCAGGCAAGGCACGAACCCAAAAAACTCTACCCCCGCCCCAAACAGCACCACCGTCAGCGTCCCCGCCAGCACGGTCGTCAGCCGCAACTCCGCTTCAGTCAGCTCAGCGAAAGTCTTCGCCCCCAGCACCCTCACCAGCGGCCACGCCACCGCAGCCAACGCCGGCCCATGTCTATCCCCCGCATCGTAAGGGAAGCTCCGCCCCGCCAGCACTTCACCGACGATGTAAGCATTCACCGCTTCATCGGTATGCATTGGCTTCGTGCCCAACTGCTGCAACCGCAGTGCCAACCCCAGCAGCGCAACCACCACGAACGCCGCCCACTGCATCGCCTTTCGAGACCGAGGCACCGTCACAACTGCCGCTCCGCCCGAACCTGCTTCACGCAGGCTTGCCCCAGACTTCAACCTCGATGTAGTGGTTCAGTTTGTTCGATGTATTCCCATTGCTGTACATGCGCACGTAGCGCCCCTTCGCGCCCTTCGCATCGATCAGCTTGCCCTGGTACGTCTCTACGTAGTTCAGGTCTTTCCCCACGCCTTGCCCAAGCTCGTTATGCAGGTCGTTGTTGAAGATCGTGCTCACGCCGTTGCGGAAGTTCGCGTCGTCCGACACCTGCACCACCACGTCCCGATACACCCGCGCCTGCGAGTGGAAGTGCCACAGCAGCACCGCATAGACGTTCACTGGCTTCGCCAGGTCGATCTGCAGCCACTGCTTACCGGGCCCCAACTCTACCCACGATCCCTCGTCGCCCGCCTTGTCGCCATCGACCACCATATCCAGCGTGCCGGTGACGGGATTGCTGTCGCTCGACGTAACCTTCTTGCGCAGAGCAAGATTGATCGTTCCCGTGGGCACCATGAAGTCCGGCCGCTTTCCACGCAACGGAGGCTCCAGGTTCGGCACAGCCATCGGCACAGGCGTCCCTACAAACAACGGCGGCGGCAGCTTCGTCTTAAGCGGCACCTGGTTCTGCGCCAGCGCGGCAGAGGACACAACCAACAACGTCAACGCGATCCCATGTTTCATCATCTTCATCCTGTACCTAGGCCTTCACTTCTTGGGGTGTAATATTGATTTTCTTCTGCGCCGCCACGGCCTCATTCGCCTTGTGGATCACATACTCGCTCGTGAACGCTTCATCCGCCGGGCAGTTCAACTTGCCAGTCCCGCGGACCGCCGAGAAAAAATTCTCCAGATGCGGCTGGTGGGGCGGCTTGTTGAAGAACACCGGAATGTCATACTCCGCCAGCTGCGCGGTCTCGCGCACATCCACTTTCGCCGCCTCTACGGCCGCAGGCTTCAGGTGCACATAGCCCTTCTCCGTAAGATCGTCCCACGAAACGCCCGTCGCCCGCGCCTCGCGATAGATCGCGCACACGGAAGGGTCCTCTGACATTTTGATCGTTCCATCATCGCCGGCAAATGTCTCGTAGTATCCACCGCCCGAGCTGGTCGTCGTCTGCACCTGGTAGAAAGCACGCACCACGCCCGTAGGCTGCGGATACTCATAGATCACCATCGCGTTGTCGTACCAGTCGTGGTTCTTGTAGTAGTCCAGGCCGCCGCTGGCCATCACCGAACTCGGCGTGCCCATCCACCAATTGAAGATGTCGATCTGGTGCGCGCCCAGGTCGGACAGTGGACCGCCGCCGAGCCCCTTGTACCATCGCCAGTTGCGGAACTGGTGCATGTCCTTGTACCCGTACTGTGTCAGGAGGGTCTGCGGTATTTCGTACTTCTTGGGCCATCCAAAGTCTTCCTTCACCGCACGATTCCATTGCCCCTGGGCCGCCGTCAGGCGCCCACAAAACTTCGCCTCACCCAGCAACCGGTTCTTCGTAAACAGGTACCGCGGATTGCTTCGGCGCTGATGCCCAATTTGCAGCAGTTTGCCCGTAGAGCGCATCGTCTGCACCATCGACCGCGCACCCTCGATCGTGTTGCTCATCATCTTCTCGCAATACACATCGAGCCCGGCCTTCAGGCACGCGTTCGTCATAGGCGCGTGAGTAAAGTCCGGTGTCGCGATCACCACGGCCTGCAGGTCCTTCTCCTTGGCCAGCAGTTCCTCGTAGTTCTCGTACCCGCGCACTTCATTGCCGAGTTTCGACAGGTAGCGTATGCCCTCGCCGCGGTGATACTCCCAGATATCGCACAGCGCAATCACCTTGATATCTGGAATGTTCAGCATCGACTCCAGCAGCACTTTGCCTTCTTCGCCGTATCCGATCAACGCCACGTGCAGCATGTTCTGCGCCGAAGGCTTAGCTGCCGCAGGCTCCGGCGTCGTGCCCGACTTGCACGAGTTCAGCAGCAGACCAGCGCCCGCGACCGCGCTCGCGTTGATGAAGGCGCGCCGATTCAAAAGCCGCCTCAGGAAAGGCTTCACCATTTCTTCAGCACCGCAAAACGGTTGTAGCCAACCAGCACAAACGCGCCTGCCAACAGCCCCATGTGGATTCCGAGGTACGCCACGCCGTCGGGTTGGTCGATCAGGACAAGCCCCGCCGTCAAAGCCAGGTACAGCACCGCCTGGACCATCAGCGACACACGCGTTCCGAGGCCGATCAGAAGCATGACACCGCTGACGATCAGCAGCGGCCCCAGCACTTTATCGAAGGCCGTCAGCATGAACTTCGCCAGCAGGGGCTCATGCGCGAACTTATCCATCAAGCCCTTCGGCACGCCCGCATAGTTCGCCCACGCATACGACTTCACATTGACGTTCGTCATGACGCCGCTCGCGTCCGCCTGCCCCGTCGCAGGATCGATGAGCGGCATCGCCACAGAATGGTACGCGCCAAACTTCTGTATTCCGGCCAACAGGGCACGCAGGCCCAGCCATCCACGCAGGACCAGGAACGCCATCGCAAGATCCCCGCGTCGCTCCGGCCCCACTATCTCTCTCGCCGCAAAAGATTCGGTCATCGACTCCCTATCACGCCCTTCTAGCTCATCTTCCACGGCCCGCGATATTCGCGTGTCATCAGCTTACTGGCTTCCGCGTCGCCAAGAATCTTCTCGGTCTGCGCGTCCCAGCGAATCTTGTGTCCGGTCTGCATCGCAATCCAGCAAAGGTGGCCAGGAATAGCCGAGTGGTGGCCTATCTCAACCGGCGTAACCGTCCGCTGCCGCGACTTGATGCAGTCCAGGAAGTTCTGCTGGTGACTCGCCGACGTATACAGCTTGATCTTGCGATCCTCGCGCGGCAGGTACTTGCCGACCTTCCAGGCCGGATTCGAGGCATCAAACCCTTCGCGATCCACCCACACCCACCCTTTGGTGCCAATCCACTTCACGCCCATCTTTATATCTGGATAGCCGCCTGCAATCGTCATCGTAATCCCGCGCGGGTACTTCAGCTCAAATCTGTACTTGGGCGCTGAGTTCCACACCGCAGTGCGCGGCGGCAACTCGCCGCTGCCCTCCACCTCCGACGGCCCGGACTCATCAAACCCCAGTCCCCAGTGAGCGATGTCACAGTGATGCCCAATCCAGTCCAGCAGCTGTCCGCCGCCGGTGTTGTAGTTCCACCGCCACGTCTTGTGCGAGCGAACCCGCATGTAAGGCTCCATCTTCGATGGTCCCACCCACATCTCGTAATCCAGCTCCGGGGGCGGAGGGGTCACCAGCAGGTCCCATTCCTTCGACCCCGGCAGAATCGTCTCCAGACTCTTCTCCTGCAAACCCTTCGCGGCAAAGTTTGCGTAGACCGCAGGCTTCAGCTTGTCAAAGTCGGGGTTTGTGCCAGGCAGCCCAATGTCCACGTGCGTCACGTCGCCGATCATCCCATTGCGCACAATCTCCGCCGCCTTGTGAAACATCGGCGTCGACCGCTGCCAGGATCCCATCTGCCAAATGATGCCGTTATCCTTCACGGCACGCACGATCGACTGCTGCTCGGCAATAGTATGGCCGAGCGGCTTCTCGCCATAAATGTCTTTCCCGCGGCGAGCCGCTTCGGTAGCAATAATCTCGTGCCAATGGTCCGGCACCGCGATCATCACGGCATCGATATCGGGCCGCGCCAGCAGCTCGCGATAGTCGTGGTAGCCCTTGCAGTCCTCGTTTCCATAGCGTTCGTTGATCATCGCGATCGCCGCCGCCCGGTGCTTATCGTCGATGTCGCACACCGCAACCACCTGACAGTCTTCCAGTTCGAGGAACGCTTTCGTATTGGCCGGCCCCTGCCATCCCATCCCGATTACGCCGAGGTTGATCCGGTTGTTAGCCGATCCGCCCGGCGTCTGCGCAAAAGCCGGGGCGAACACCGGCAGCATAGCCGCAGCACCCGCGGACTTCAAAAAGTTGCGGCGGTTCATCGCTGAGAGCGTGAGATCAGAAGCAAGTCGTCGAGCCATAATGTTTGGTCGCACTCCATTCGTTCAGGTGGCAATACGTTGCAAGTCCGTTACTGAATATTGCGTATCCAGATGTTGCGAAAGCTCAGCGGCAAACTCGCATCTCCATGCGCCTGCAGCTTGATCGGAGCCGTGTCATACGGCTTGTACGAAGGCGTTCCCGCGTACAGCGTCTGTCCCTTCAGCGCAAAGTGGTTCTGCACCAGCACGCCGTTGAACAACGCAGTCACATACGCCGGCGTCTTTACTGAGCCATCCGCCGCAAACACTGGAGCCGTCCAAACCACGTCGTAGCTCTGCCACTCGCCCGGCTTGCGGTTCGGATTCACCAGCGGCGCGCTCTGCTTGTAAATGCTTCCCGCCTGCCCGTTCACGTAGGTCTTGTTGTTGTACGAGTCCATGATCTGCAGCTCGTATCCGTCATCCCCCGGCCCCGTAGAAGCCAGGAAAACGCCGCTGTTCCCCCGCGCCTGGTCCGTCCCCGTAATCTCCGCCGGAATCTTGAACTCCACATGCAACTGGTAGTTCTTGAACTTCCGCTTGGTCTCGATGTTGCCAACGCCTTTCGCTTTGTTCACCACCATCAGTCCGTCCTGGATCGTCCACCGCGCCGGAGTATGGTCCTGCGCGGAAACCCACTCGTCCAGCGAGTGCCCATCAAAAAGCACAACCGCATCCGCAGGCGGCTGTCCCACTTCCGCAGCGGGTGTCACCACCTTCGGCTCCGGCGAAAACACCTCAGTATCGTGCGGATTCGGCTTCGGCACCGCCGCAGGAGGCTGCTGCGCAACCGCCACCCCACCCATCATCGCCAACATCGCAACCGTCACAAACGCTCGCACTCAACAACCTCCGCACAAAGCTCTCAAACCCACCAGGCGCTGCCCGGCTTCTCCAGCATCACCACGCCATTCAGAAACTGCACAGCCTTCGTCAAGCCCTCTTCAGCGGAGAGCAGGCTGTCCTCGTGCTCAATTGACAGAACGCCATCATACCCAAACATGCGCAGCGTTGACGCGAACTCCCGCCACCACTCCGCCCCGTGCCCATATCCGCACGTCCGGAAGATCCATCCGCGCTTCCGCTCGTCCGTATAAGGCTTCGTATCGAGCACGCCCGTCCGCACCAGGTTCGCGGGATACATCTGCGTATCTTTCGCATGCACGTGAAGGATCGCCTCCCCCAGCACACGTATTGCGCCGATCGGGTCGATGCCCTGCCAGAACATGTGGCTCGGATCGTAGTTGCACCCAATGGCCGGCCCCGCCACCTCGCGCAGCCTCAGCATCGTCTCCGGGCTGTACACCACGAACCCCGGATGCATCTCGATCGCAACCTTCACACCATGCTGCTCGGCAAACTTCGCGCGCTCAATCCAGAACGGCGCCACTACTTCATTCCACTGCCAATCCAGAACTTCGAGGTACTCCGGCGGCCACGGGCAAGTCACCCAGTTCGGCTTGGTCGCGGCAGCCGACTCTCCTGGACATCCCGAGAAGTCCACCACCACCTCAACCCCAAGCTCTTCCGCCAGCAGGATCGTGTCGTGGTTGATCTTCTGCGCAGCCTTCGCGACCTCCGCGTCAGGATGCAGCGGATTCCCATGGCAGCTCAGCGCGCTAATGCTTACATCCTGGTCTGCGAGCTTCTGCTTGAACGCCTTCAGCTCCGCCGCGTTCTCCAGCATCGACAGTTTGCAATGCGCGTTCCCCGGATAGTTTCCGGTCGCCAATTCAACCGTGCTCACTCCCAGGCTCTTCACCTTGGCCAGCACGTCTTCCAGTGACAGCGCAGACAACAGCGGCGTAAACACTCCAAGCTTCATGCACTCTCCCCTGATTGCCGCGGCGTTGCAGCCGCATACTCAACATCTTTCCAGGCCCCACCCGCCGCATGACTCTGCAGAATCGCATCGATCACGCAAGCCGACCTGTACCCATCCTCAAACGTAGGCAGCATCGCCGGCTTCGCGTCCGCACGCGCCCCCGCCGCGATCCACGTATACGCATCGCGTATCAAATTCGTAAACGCATCGGCCCAGCCCTCCTGGTGTCCACCCGGCAAATGCACATACCCGCGCACATCCTCCGACACCAGCCCTGGGTCCTTCATCATCACGGAGTTCGCTTGGTCGTGCCGCCCGATCCATAGCTCGTTCTGCTCTTCCTGCTTCCACTTCAGCGAGCAGCCCGCCCCATTCAGCTCCAGTTGCAAATCATTCTTGTGCCCCGGCAGCACCTGCCCGACGGAGAAGCATCCCTTCGCCCCATTCTCAAACCGCAGCAGCGCCGTCGCCAGGTCCTCAGACGTAATCGCCACCGCTCTGCGCTCGCCCCCAGCCTGCTTCGAAAATGCCTCCGCCGAAACCTCCGCGGCATACCGAGTCGGCACTACCGTCGTCAGTTCCGCCAGCACCGAAACAATCTTTAGCCCCGACACGTGCTCCGCCAGGTCACACCAGTGCGACCCAATGTCCCCGAGCACATTGCTGGGCCCAGCCTTCGCCGGATCGAGCCGCCACGTATACGTCTCAGGGCTCGTCAGGTAGTCCTGCAGATAACATCCATGCACGAAATTCAGACGCCCTGCTTCACCCCGCGCAATCATCCCGCGCGCCTGCTGCACCAGCGGGTTCCCGCGATAGTTGAACGTAACAACGTGCGCGACTCCGGAAGCAACCGCCGCGTCCCGCAACTGCTTCGCCTCAACCGAGTTCATCGCCAGCGGCTTGTCCGAGATCACATGTTTGCCCGCCTTCAACGCCGCCAGGTTGACCGCCAGGTGCAAATAGTTCGGCGTCGTGTTGTGAATCACGTGCACATCCGGATCAGCAATCAGCGCCTGGTAGTCGCCATACGCGTGCTCCACCTTATACTCTCGCGCCTTCTTCTCGGCCGACGCCTGCGACGATCCTGCAATCGCCACCACATCCACATCGCCCAGCCGCCGCACGGCGTCAATGTGGTGCGGTGCAATAAACCCCGGCCCAACCAGCCCCATTCCAATGCGTTTCATCAACCGTACCTTCCCCGTTTATTTGACCGGCGCCGCATGCGAAGCGGTGCTTCCCTCGGTCATCCCGAGCGCCCACTTGATCGCCTCAAAGTACATCTTGCGAATGTCCGGATCATCCCACGAGACCTCCGTATGTCCCAGCGTCGAGTAAAACACCCGCCCCTTGCCATACATCTTTGTCCAGGCGACCGCGAAGTCCTTATCCGTCCGATGAATCCTCGGATTGTCCATCTTCAGCTTCGAAGCGTCCAGGCTCAGCAGCACATTCACCTTGTCCCGCGACCAGTCCTTCGCCTGGTAGATCTCGTCCTTCTTCACGAACTCCCGCGGAAAGTGGCCCACAATCGCCGATCCCGGAGCCTCATTGACAATGGGCGCGTCGAAGGTCATCCACGGGTGCTCGTTGAACCAGCCGCCGATCATCTCGCCATACTCCGGCCACTTGTAGTTCGTATCCAGCGCCGCATGGATCCCCACAAATCCCTTGCCATCGTCCTTCACGAACGCCAGCATGTCGCGCTTCTGCTCTGCGGTCATGTCCAGCTCGCCCGTTGTACTCGCAAACACCACCACGTCGAAAGTATCGATGTTCTTCGCATTTCTATCCAGCTTGCTTTTGGTCAGCAGCTCCGTATCCGTCCGCATGGTCGTGTTCCACAACCCGCTCTGCCTGCCCATCTGATACACGGCGTCCATCGCCGCCGAAACAGAGTCATGCTCAAATCCCTTCGTCTGCCCAATCACAAGCACCCGTTTCATTGCTGGCACTTTCTCCGGAGCAGCCGTCTTCAACGCCACCTGCGCACCACCGAGCGCCCACCCACCTACCGCCATCGCCAGCCCCAGCACATACCCGCGCCACATCCGTACCTGCATCAATCTCTCCCCGTCACCGTATAAGGCCGTTCAAAGCAAGCGATCTAGCAGCCATGCTGAACGCACCCTTCAGCGTGCCTCTTCTGCTCAATCCGAAACAATACACGGTTTAGACACCACCCTGCTCCATCCCCTCCAGTTGGCGATTGCCTTGAAAGTCGATTGGTCCAGCCGTCAGGCCCAGCCGGACCTAGCCCGATGAAATGTCTGAACGGAAGCGTTTCTAGGTAGGCACTATGGCGCTGAGGGACTTGCTGTTAGACGAGTTGCGCGATATGTACAGGGCAGAAAACCAGTTGGTCAAAGCACTTCCAAAGCTTGTCAAAGGCGCGAAAGACGGAGCTTTGAAGCAACTGTTTATCGCGAATCGACATCTCCGGAGAACAGGCAGCAAAAGCGATCGTTTACGGGTTCTTCCAAGTTCTGCTTGCACCCGAGGTAGTGTTCTGTTGTCAAGACGGAGGCGTGACCGAGAAGAAACTGTATTTGCTTCAGTTCGCCGCCGTTCACATGGCAGAGCTTTGCGCAGGTTCGCCGAACGTCGTGAGGGGCGAGGTGGTGTTTTCTCGTAACCCGCCTGATCGCCGTATCCGATTGCCACGTATTTCGGCATGTCGATACCTCGCTTTCTCTTCCCTACGCTCCGGAAGCAATATTTATCAGGATAGAAATTGTATGGTCATCCTGGGTCTTGTGACCTGGTAAAGGAACCCGCCTAGGCATCAATCCGGATAGGCGAGTTTCCGTCGGGAGTGCTCGTGGATTGAAGCATAAGCGCCAATGCACTCACCGACAGAGCCAGCCCACTGGGGCTACGTTCCCTGAAAGTCGGGTTTTCGGTAATGTCGAGCCGTCGGTTGGCGAACGCCGTTTCCAGGACGCTCGCTCCCAAGCCGACCCCAGAACTCCCTAATGAGTGTATCGGCCTGATATGGAGTGACCGTGTCAACTCCGCACAACTGTGGTCTTGTTCTTGTCGTTGTCGTTGCTTTTGTCCTTTCCCGAAGACAGAGCGAGCAGCAGTCGGAGCAGTTTTGAGCGACGATTGATCAGTCTGATCTTCGCGGGTCGAAACCGCAGCTGCGCAGCGCAGGACAAGAAACTACGGGATGGAGGTACAGTCATGGGGATTGCTGGCACTCCCATTCAGGTGCGGAACACGTGGGGTGCGGAGGTAACTACTGAGAAGGGTGCTTTCATGTCTTCTCGGCTACCAATCGCGGGTTTTCGCAATTGAGGACGGTCGCACTCGGCTATGCTTCGCGTGGAGCTGGGTCGGCCCTCATAAATCGGCAATGTCGGAATTAATCCTCCGCAAAAGAATGGAAGTCCGCGGTGATGCTGTCATGCATCGCGCCGCTTATGGCGTCATCAATCTTTCGAACTTGCCTCGCGCCGTCTCTGACCTGAAGATGATGCCAGTCATCGTCGCAATTAAAGGGTGAAATGCGCGGCTTCAATGCCCTCTCTGCGGATCATCCGGTCGGCCGGCGACTCCGCCAGACGCTCTCTGAAAGGACTACTTGTCTATGTCTTTCCTGCTACGCTCCACACTAGCCGTCTCCACACTCTGCTTCACGCTGTGCCCCGCGCTCCACGCCCAGGCGAAACCGGCCGCAGTCCAACCGGCACCCTTCGACGTCCGCGCCCATTACGTCAAAACTGAATACCACGTCAAAATGCGTGACGGTATCAGCCTTTTCACAATCGTCTACGCTCCAAAGGACACGTCTAAGTCCTACCCACTCTTGCTAACACGCACCTGTTACTCAATCGCTCCGTACGGCCCCGACGCCTACCGGCCCACCATCGGCCCCTCGCGCGAGTTTGCCGAATCCGGCTACATCTTCGTTTACCAAGACGTCCGCGGCCGCTATCAATCCGAGGGCGAGTTCGCCAAGGCGCCCGTTCTCATCGATCATCCCACCGGAACCATGCATGACGAGTCAACGGACGCCTACGACACCGTCGACTGGCTCGTCAAAACCATTCCGCACAACAACGGTCGCGTCGGCGTCTACGGCATCTCGATGCCCGGCCTCTATACCTCAGCCGCCATTATCAACGGCCACCCCGCCATCAAGGCCGCCAGCCCGCAAGCACCGGTCACTGACTATCACGACAACGACGACTACTATCACAACGGCGCTTTCATGCTCGCTTCCAGAAACTTCTTCGGGGCCTTCCGTCCGCAGCAGAATCCCGTACTCCCTACGCCCGCCGTGCCCCTTCCTTACACGCGGGCCGAAGCCTACACCGCCTACCTCACGCAGATGGAACCCCTCTCCAAAGCCAAGGCCTTCATCGCCAATCCCTACTTCGACGAGTCCGTCGATCACCCCAACTACGACGACTATTACGACGCCCGCGACATTAGCCGGCACCTCCACAACATCAAGGCAGCCGTCCTCGTCGTCGGGGGCTGGTTCGATGCAGAAGACATCTCCGGCCCACACAAAGTCTTCCACGCCATCGCCGCGCAAAGCCCCGGCGCATCGAACCGCATCGTTATCGGCCCATGGGTCCACGGCGGCTGGTCCGTCATGGATGGTGAGCGCATCGGCGAAGTCCACTTTGGCTCCAACACCGGCGACTACTTCCGCGCCAACCTGCAGTATCCCTTCTTTGAGCACTATCTCAAGGATGGCCCGGACACCCATCTCTCCGTCGCCACCATGTTCGAGACAGGCACCAACGTCTGGCGCACCTACACGGCCTGGCCACCCGCCGGGTCAAAGCCGCGCATGATCTACTTCCAGCCCGGCGGCAAGCTCTCCTTCGATCCCCCGCCCGCCGCCACCAAGGCCGCGTACGACGAATACGTAAGCGATCCGGCGCATCCAGTACCTGATACTTCGTTCGCCGCCACGCCCGGCATCACACGTGACTACATGGTTGGCGATCAGCGTTTTGCCGCAACGCGCCCCGACGTGCTCGTCTATCAGACGGAGCCGCTCACGGAAAACATTACCTTTGCCGGTCCCCTCCGCGCAAAGCTGCACGTCTCCACCAGCGGCACCGACTCCGACTTCGACGTCAAGCTCATCGACGTCTACCCCAAAGATTTCTCGTGGTCCGCAACACCAGCGCCCGAAAACGCCGCACGCGTTGCCGACGTTCGTCCAACACCGACCCTCATCGCTGGATATCAGCAGCTCGTTCGCGGCCAGCCCATGCGTGGCAAGTTTCGTAAGAGCTTCAAGACACCCCAGCCCTTCGTTTCCGGCAAGGTTGAGGCTCTCAACTTCTCGCTCGTTGACGTGAACCACACCTTTCTCAAGGGCCATCGGATCATGGTGCAGGTGCAGAGTTCCTGGTTCCCGCTCACGGACCTCAACCCACAAACTTTCATAGACATTCCCAACGCGAAAACAACCGACTTCAAGCCCGCCACTGAACGCGTGTATCATAGCGCGCAACAACCTAGCGGGCTCGAATTTCAGACCCTTCCGTAAGCCAGAGCACACGTGGCATCACACAAATTTTTGCCGCGTATAAATGCCGGGCCCACGCGGGCCCTGTTCGTCACATTTGGGAAGCATTTCTTCTGCGATTTTCACAAACACGATATAAAGCGCTCTATACGCACGATCAATTAACAGATAATCTTGGCTCTGAATCACCAAATCGAGGTTCTCTATGGATCTGGT
Source organism: uncultured Acetobacteraceae bacterium (assembly GCA_964658125.1). GTDB lineage: Bacteria > Acidobacteriota > Terriglobia > Terriglobales > Acidobacteriaceae > Granulicella. The sequence goes on from CAZZYB010000006.1 coordinate 12,448, forward strand.
CCAACTGGAGCACTTCTTGGCGGTTGCGGACGAGCGGACGTTCACGCGCGCAGCCGAACGTGTCTTTCGTACACAACCGGCTCTGAGCCAAAGTATTAAAAAGCTGGAGACCGAGCTCGGCTCCGTTCTCTTCCTGCGCGACAACGGCGACGTCTCGCTCACCGAAGCCGGTCGTCTGTTGAAGGACTACGCCCATCGCATGTTGAAGCTGCGCGACGAAGCTCAGCGCTCCATCGCGCAGCTGCAAAACATGGAGATCGGCACTCTTTCGCTCGCCGCGCACGAGTCCGCCGCGCTCTACCTTCTGCCAAACCCGATCCTTCACTTCCTCCAACTTTTCCCCGACGTCAAGGTAAGCATCCATCGCGCGCGACTCGACGAGATCCCGCGCATGGTGTTGGACCGCGAAGTCCAGATAGGCTTCGTCAAGGAATCGCCCGCCTTCCAAGAGCTTGAATCCGTGGATGTCCACGCCGATCGCATGGCGTTGATTGCATCTCCCTCCCACGCCCTCGCCAGCCAGGCAGGCATAAGCCTCAAAGATCTGCACGGCGTACCGTTCGTCGTGCATCATCTCTGCAGCTCGACGGAAGAAGTTGTTCTGCGCCTCTTCCGTCAAAATGGCATCCGCTGCCACGTTGTCGCGGAGCTCTGGAGCTTCGAAAACATCAAGAGCTTCGTACTCGAACGTGTGGGCCTCGCCATCGTCCCACGCATCACGGTGGCAGACGAACTGCGTACTGGCTCCCTCATAGAGATTGGATTGCCGGAGCTAAGCTTCCACCGCGGCACCGTCATGACGTATCGCCACGATTGCGTTTCCGAAGCTGCGGGTCGCCTGATCGAAATCATGCGCAGCCGCTACATATCGCAGATCCCGGCGATGCCGAAACGCTTCGCAGCGACTCCTCCAGAGTACGAACAAATCTCGCGCTCAGCCTGATTCCGCCGCAGCTTGCACCCGCGGTATCAACAATGTTGCTGCGCCCAACCACGCCGATACATTCGCAGCCGTGCGGAACATATCCGGAATCGTATCCACCGCCAGCAGCATCGCCATGCCTTCCAGCGGCACGCCCACCGACGTCAGCATCGGGGTCATCACAATAATGGCCCCACCCGGAATCCCCGGCACCGTCATACTTACAGCGACCGCACTGAATGTAAGCGCCGCGAGTTGTCCAGCTGACAGCGGCACACCGTAGAAGCTCGCAAGGAAGCAGACCCCAACCATCTGCGCCATGCATCCTCCTACGCGAAAGATCGAAGCTGCAAACGGAAAGAAGAACCCAGACACTTCATCCGGCAGTCCAAGGCTCTCATGCGCCGCCTTATAGGTCGCTGGCAAAGCCGCAAGCGACGATCGCGACGTGAACGCGATCGCCTGTGCCGGCGCACTCGCACGGATAAACGCAACAACGCTCATCGAACTCAGTACCGCAACACTCGGATACAAAATCACAACGATAAACCCACCGCTCACCAGCGAAAGGACACCCACATACCCCAGCAACGAGCCCGCTCCGCTCAGGCCCACACTGGATGCGAGACCAACCGACAAACAAAAGACTCCGACTGGCGCCGTCCTCAGAATGGCGCCGATAAGCATCGTAAAGGCGTTCGCCAGCGCACGAAAGAAATGCGTCAGCGTTTCGCGTTGGGCTTCAGGAAGCCTCGAAATCGCGATGCCCAATCCGACGGAAAACAGTACTAGCGGCAGCAGCGCGCCATCCGCCGCAGCCTTGAAAACATTAGCTGGGATCAGATCCACAACGAACGCAGCGAACGTAGGAGGCGTAGCGGGCGTAACCGACAAAGCACTAGCAGGAGCAACGTGACCTGTGATGTGCGAAAGATAACGGAACAGCGGAAACGACACCGTCCCCGCGAACACAGCCGCTGCCGCGAGATACGACAGAATAATCGCCAATGACCGCGCAGCCAACCGGCCCAGCGCGCCGGGGTTAGTAGTCGCCGCACACCCCGCGATCAGGCTAGCCGTCACCAGCGGAATGACGCACACGCGAATCGCATTGATGAACAGTCTTCCCAAAGGCTCGATCAACACAGGGATTCTATGAAGCGCAGGCGACTGGCTCCGCCCACAGACGTATCCCAGCAGAGCGCCCAGCAACAGACCAAGAAAAATACGAAGTGGAGATTTCATGGCCTGCTCCCGCAATCCGACTCTACGTTACTTTGACCTTCAGTACGCGGTTTGGAAGGGCCGTTCCATCGACATTCGGCACCAGCGTTTGCTTACGTCCTGCCTTCGTCAGCGTCGTCACTTCCACATCGACCTTGCCATCACGCGGCAGGCCGAAGTGTACAGGCATTACATTTTGTGAGCAGTAGCCGCCACCGGTGTCGACGATGCGAGTGCCGAGGCACTTGCGCGTACCGGGTTCAAACAGCCGCACTTCGGATCCCGGCCGCGTTGTGGATCCGTTCGCTCCCACGACTGAAACCTGGATCGAGCGTGCAGCCCGCTCGGGCGGAAGCAGGTTGCGCCATAGATAGTGATGGCCATTCGGATTGTTGTTCGCCATGGCAATATCGACCGCGCCATTGCCATCAAAATCCGCCCACTGGATGCCGTGCGTTGCTCCATTGCGCAACATCTCCCACGGAATGACGGACGAAAAATGATCGCCGGCGTTGTGGTACATCTTGTCGTGCTCATTCAAGGGACGCATGATGTACGACGACACATACAAGTCGGGCCGCCCATCATTGTCATAGTCGCCCCACGTCGAAGGCGTCGCATGGTCGCCGCTGAACAGGTTCAGCTCCGGCGCAACATTTTTGAAGGTGTTGTCACCCTGATTCGTATAGAGCAGGTTCTGTCCGTAGCCGGCAACGAAAAGATCGAGCAGACCGTTATTGTTGTAATCAATCACCGTAGGTCCGCAGCTTCCATGGTCCGCCGGCCGTCCCGCCTGGTCCATCTTCAACTCGCCCGCGATATCGACAAACTTGCCACCATCATTGCGGTAGAAGCCATCCAGCGTTCCATCCTGATTGGCGGTAAACAAATCCAGCCGGCCATCCTGGTTGTAGTCGAACCACACAGCGCCCACCGTCTTGCGCGGATCGGCCACACCCAAATCTTTCGCCACCTCCACGAAACGCTTGCCTTCGTTATGAAACAGAAGGTTAGGCGCATCGCGCAGCGCTACGAAAAGATCGAGCTTGCCATCGTTATCGAAGTCAATCCACGAAATCTGACGCACCTCACCGACTACAACGATGCCGAGATCTGGCGCCACATCGACAAACTTGCCATTGCCAAGATTGTGATAAAGCTTCGACGTCACACCCGAGCGGCGCGAGAAGCCGACAAAGATATCCGGCCGGCCATCGCCGTCGAAATCTCCCCAACCCGTGCCGCGCGTGTCCGCAAGGTCCGCAATACCTGCCTGCGCGGCCACTTCTACAAACGTGCCGCCATTATTACGATAAAGCCGATTCGCAATCCCGCCTTTGAACCCCACAAAGAGATCGAGATCGTTGTCCTGATCGAAGTCGGCCCAGCAATTCGTCTGCCCACCCGGCGCACTGAAGAGCTCCGGCTGAACGAGTTCAAACTTCGGCATCAGGTAGTCCGGCGGCATCGGTTTGGGCACTGCCGCAGGAGCTACCGCCTGTTGCACAGCGGATGCCAACAGCCGCTCACCGGGAAGAGCCGAGGCGGCGATACCGAAAGACGTAGTAGTCAGGAATTTGCGACGATTCATGGAGCGACCCTCGAATTTCTTACATAGGTGATGTTGAGTATGGCCGATCGACCACAGAGAAACTCGGACGTACCTCAAGGCTACGCCCGACTCACACCGTTAGTAATCGAAACGGAATCCGAACTGCGCACGCCGCTTCGGGTTAGCCGTAAGCGGCAACCCATACGAGGACGACTGCACACTGCCCGTGAATCCGCTGAAGTTGTTCGTGTCGAAAAGATTGAACACCTCGGCGAACACCGTCGCGGTATAGCGCTCCTTGAAGCGGAAAGCTTTACCGGCGCGCGCGTCGAAGTCGATGTAATCATCGCCGCGCAGCGAGTTGCGAGGCGCCACGCGAGCGAACGACACCGTCGAATCCGTAATGCTGTAAGGCAGAGCACTCGCATACGTGAACAGGCTCGAGAACGTAAAGCCCCACTTCGCTGTGTATGCCGCATCGGTCACGAGATTGTGGCGACGGTCTTCATCAGCCGGTCCGCGATCGACGTTCAGGTCCAGCGGATTTGTTACGGCGCCGCCGCCAACACCGGTCGTTGTGGTGTTCGACGTCGTGCTGGAGAGCGTGTACGAGATACCCAGCCGTGTCGTGCCGGCATGATAGCCCACATGAGTCAGCAAGCCGTTGTACTTGGTCCATCCCAGGTTCTGATAGAGCGAGAAGCTGCTGAACCGCGGATCGATCGTCACGAACGCGCCCGCGGCATTCTTCGTCACGTTCACGTTGCGCTGCACCACGGCTCCAACCCCATGCGAGTGGACATAGTCCGCCTGCATCGAGATCTTGTTGCCGATATCATGCGTTACGCCACCCGACCATTGGATCGTGTACGGCATGCTGAAGTTCGGATCCATGCCGTTCACCACACCCTGGCCATTGCCAATCACAGAGAAATCCGGAGGGTTGGGAAACCTCGAGGCCAGGAACAGACCCAGTTGAGCCTTGCATCCCATCGGGTTGGTGGCGCAGAACGGGTTCAGCGTCGTGTTGTTCACGTTGAAAGAGTAGCGGCGGTTCGCGAGTAGCGTCTGGTTCAAGTACGTGTCGTTGTAGTTGTAATGGTTCTGGTCGTAGTACAGGCCGTAGTTGCCGCGGAACGTCGTATGACGCGACGCGAACGGTGCCCACGTAATGCCCACCCGAGGAGCTACGTTATTCGTGTCCGCCTTCACCTTCGTCAGCGGGGCGGTGCCACCAAACAACGAGATCGTACGCTGATTGTAGGCATCCACAAATTGATTGCCCGCGAGGATGGTGTTGTCCACGTCGTAACGAAGACCCATGTTCAGCGTCAGCTTGGGATTCACGCGCCACGTGTCCTGGACGTAGAAACCCGGGTCCCAGTGCGACTCCTCATCTGCGGCGGTTCCCACGGCAATTGTGTACGTCGCCGGATAGGAGCTTGGGTCGTTGATGTTGAAGACCTTGTCTGTCGTGAAGCCCCAGCGGCCCTTCTGCGACGCATCAATGTTCATAACAAACGTCGCGCGCTGCAGTTGAAAGCCTGTCTTGAACTCGTGCGCCCCGGCGACAAAAGTAAAGTTGTCGCTGAACATCAACATGCGTTCGCCTTCTGTGCCGCCTGTCGAGCTCGACCCCAGGGCAACCCCTGGATACGTCTTTTCCGAGTAGCTCCCCAGGTTCGCTGTGTCCGTCAGCAGCGCCTGGCCGTACTTGCCCGCGATGTTTGACGTGATCGTTGGAAGATTCACGCCGTAATAAAAGCGAAACTCATTGAACATCCGGTTGTTAATCGTGCTGGCCAGCGTTCCGATCGTGCTCCAGAGCGGACCGGTAAACGTCGCTCGCTTTTCGAGCGCCCACAGCGGATTGCTGTTGCAACCATCGCCGCCCTGTCCACTGCAGTTCACGTCTGTCTGAAACGTGCGGTCGTAGCGGTAGGTAAAGCGATGCTTCTCGCTGATGTTCCAGTCCGCCTTCAACAGCATCGGGCGGATCGTATCCTTCGTCGGGATGACGGACGCATAACCCTGCGCGATCCAGTAGGGCGAAATCGAAAGGCTCGAGGTCGCATTGTTTACGAAGTCCTCATAGCCAGCGAAGAAGAACAGCTTGTTCTTGATAATCGGACCGCCGATATCCGCGCCCAGACGGCGCTGATTGTAGGTTGGCACCGTAGGCAGAAAGTATGGCTGTCCGCCGACATAACGCCCGCCATATGGCGCGCTGTTGAATACCGCGTTCTGAAAAAACCCATACACGCGACCGTGGATATCATTCGTTCCGGAGCGCGTCAGCACGTTCAGAAACGCACCCGAAGCGTTACCAAACTCAGGCGCGAAGCCGTTCGTCATAACCTGAAATTCCTGGATCCAATCCTGAGGGAAGACGTCGGCCTGGGTTCCGTAAAACTTCATCGCATTCGGTGCGCCGTCAACGAAAACGTTGTTCTGATACTGGTGCTGCCCGCCCGCATTGAAGCCCATGGACGATGCGCCAGAA
>CAZZYB010000006.1:18658-26554 GCA_964658125.1 uncultured Acetobacteraceae bacterium
CGCAAAGTTGCGGTTCGAAGTCGGAAGAGCATCCACCTGCTGGGTCGTGATGTTTAAACCGAGCGCGGTCTCTGTCGGGAGCGCTTCAGTCTGTGCGGTCACGACCACCATGTCACTCGCGGCAGAAACCGCGAGCGTGACATCGAGTGTCAACTGCTGACCGACCGTTAGCTGCACGCCCGTCTGCTTGCTTGTGCTGAATCCCTGGCGTTCGATCGTGAACTCGTACTTTCCTGCCGGCAGATTCGACAGCAGGTAGTGACCATCGTCGCTCGTCTTGCTCGTACGTGTGAGGTTTGTGTCGATCTGCCGAGCCGTCACCTGGGCGTCCGGCGCGGTTGCGCCGGACGCATCCGTAACCTGGCCCCGGACAGTCGCAAGGTTGGTCTGTGCCTGCGCAAAAGGCAAGATAAGAATCGCTATGGTCAGCGCCAGCATGTGGAGGACGGAGGAGAGAGAATACTTAGAGCTTGTCATGGAAACTCCTGCTGTGGTGTCGGGATAGTAATTCTTGAAATGTCGGCCAGTGCGTCCTGCGCGTCTGCGTCTGGAGAAAATCAGACTCTCAGCGGTGATGCTGCGTCGGTATCATCTTGTCCCGACCAACTGTTGGCTCAGCGCATTCGGATCGAGTTGCACTCCGATGCGCTCGCGCTGCGCGTTCAAGAAAAGGGATGAAGCTAAGGCAACATCCTGGAGGGCAACGCCCACTGACTTGAAAATTGTGATCTGCTCCGGCGATGTTCGCCCCTGCTTCAGGCCGCCGGCCAGGTCGCTCAGCTCCGCAAACACAACACCCGCGGACACCCGTCCGCTTTCCACCGCGGCGCGAAGATCGCCTGTCTCTTCCAGCACCTGACCGCGCGAATCCGCAACAACACTCCCGCGCTCAAAGCACGCAATATCGAGCTCACTCTTCGTCCGCGTGTTCGCACCTACGGCGCTAATGTGCATACCCGGCTCCAGCCATTCGCCCTCGATAACGGGTGTGCTCGAAGTCGTGGCCGCAACCACCATCGCAGAATGCCTTACCGCTTCACGTGCGCTCACAGCAAGCTCCACATCCACACGAAGCTTCGCGCGGATGATCGCGGCGAAAGCCTTCGCATGAAGCTCGTTGGGCGAAAACACTTTGACGTGCTTCACGTTGCGCACGGCACAAAGCGCCTCTACCTGGTACCAGGCCTGCACTCCCGAGCCGAGCACGCCAATGGAATCCGCGTCTTCACGCGCCAGAAATTTCGCCGCTACGCCGCTCGCTGCGCCCGTACGCAACCCCGTCATGTGGTTCGACGAAATGATGGCCCGCAAAGCCCCGCTCTTGGTATCGAACAACAGTGTCGTGAAGTAGACCTCCCGGGAGAGCCTCTTGCCGGGCAGCCCCGTCAGCGTCTTAAGTCCAAAGCACTTCTGCTCCGGAAGCTCCGCAGCCAACATGCGGAAAGCTCCCGCGGTCCCGCTCAACATCTGGCTGACACGCGGCAGCAGCGTCACTGCACCTCGCGAATACGCCGCGAATGCGCCTTCGACGATCTCTATGGTCTCGGACATTCCGATCGCGGCTTCAACGTCGCTTTCGGATAGAAAAACAATCATGCGTGCGACCTCGCGTGGAGCCTGTGGGAACAAACTTGCTGTCAGTTCTCTTACGGTAAGGCGACTTTAGGGTGGGCCTCGCACGAAGTCAAATGAGTAATTCTTCTGGAGGCATAAGCGCAATTGTTCCTCGTTCCCATCCCGCCTAACGCTTATGGCCGCATCAATCTTTCGTACTTGCTTCGTGCTCCGCTAAACAGGAAAATGTATCGACATGTAGAGTCGAGAGGAACCTATGACCACCCCGTATGAACCGCTTCTGGCAGCCGGAACCGCCGTTATTTCGGACGTCTTCGACTCGCTCAAAATCCTTCCGCTCGTCCTCGACAACGCCCTGCGCCCCGTCGGACCAGCCTCTGCTTTCGCAGGTCCCGCCTACACCATCACGGGCGAATCCATACGGTGGGTCGGCGGCGACCGCCCCAAGCTTGCCGCCATCGACGCCATGCCCACCGGCGTCGTCTCGCTTTGGGCGAGCATGGATGCGAAAGGTGTGTGCTGTTTCGGCGACTTGCTCGCCAGTGCCATGCAAGCACGTGGCTGCGTTGCCGCAGTAGTCGATGGCGGTGTCCGCGACGCAGCGTTCATCGAGCAATGCGGTATGCCTGTCGTCTCGCGGTACGTAACACCGGCTCAGGGCATCGGTCGCTGGCGCGTTACCACCTCACAGGTTCCCGTCAAAGTCCGTGGCGCCCTCGCGCTCTGGATCGAAGTCAGCCCTGGCGACATCGTCGTCGGCGACGCCGACGGCGTGATCATCATTCCTCAGCAATTGCTGGAATCGGTCACCGAAAAAGTAATTGCCTGGTCGCAATCCGAAACGGGGGCCCGCGATGAGATCCGAAATGGTCTCCCGCTTCTCAGCGCCCTTGAAAAGTACGGCCACCTTTAGTTTGGATCGCCCCCCTTAGTGCGGGTTTCCCCGTTCGCGCGCCCTAGCACTTATTCGGTCTCCGAGTAAATGACATCCTCACTAAGAAGAACATGCCGCAATCAGACATGGGTCAGAAGTTCGGTATTGACCGATGCTCATAAGCCCTGAGGCGCTTCAGGCCTCCCTGACCAGCGATGATTAAGCCACTTCGCCCATGGTCCAAGTAACCCCGGACGATTTCCATGTAATGGTTTGCTGCGTATTCGCGAGTGACGTCCGCCTGGTTCTCGGGCGAGTACTGCGGGTGTTCGGTTGACATGCGGACGTGGTGAGCCGAGCGGGAACGAGGGGTTGGACTCGCAAACTCCAGGCTTTAACCAACTCAGGTGAAGCCGGCTGCACTTCCAGGGGCGCAATCGCACCTACAAGTATTCCTGCTACTTAATAGTAGAATTTGAGGCCACTCTAGCGACAAGGGTGACAAAACAAATCCAGAAAATTTCACTTTCAAGCTCTATCAGGGAAAACCAATTCCCTGATACGGAGAATTAATCCCTGTTCCATTTGCCGTGACAGTATCTCTAAGTCCATAAGTGCCACAAAAAAACGGAACTAGAGGCGTAGAACGCTGGAAGAAGCTCCACAAAAATCGGTGAATTCCCTATAAATTTCCCTGTTCGCAGGGAAATGCAGCCGGAGACGAGTTTGTCCCAGACTGCTCGCACCGCCATTTCACCAATCGGCTTTAGGAATTGATGCGTCGAACGGTTGAAAGTTCGCCATTCCCGCCAGATACATCATGTGGGCCTAAGAAGGTAGCGCGGAGAAAGAGCTCGTTTTCCCCTGGTCGGTTCTTTGCAGATGGTTCTCCGCTTTGGAAAGCCGGAGAACTTTGAGTTTTCAGGATGCGCGGAGAAGCCCTTTTCCATTCCAGTGGAATGCATGCGGTTCGCAGCCATCCACCTCGGTCTTTTGGGCATTCTACTCAATGACGACACACCCTATTTCCCCCCTCTCGGCTCGGGCGTTTTCGTCGGCTGCCGGCCGAGGTGGTTGTAGTTAAGGATCGCGTTGAAAACGAGGTCGTAGCTCCCTATCGTTTCCCCGCGGTACACAGGGTTGTTGGCGAATAGCAGTACGTTGCCTTCGCCGAGATGAGCGTCGACAACGATCGCGTGTTCCGCAATCGATGCGCCCTTATCGAGAAGCCCTGACAGTAGTAGACCCTTGGCGTCGCTGAAGCGAAGAATCACTTCCGGCAGGTACGCCTCTGGAATAACCTGCGGATTATTTCTGCGTTGCTCTTCGTTCAATATGCGCGGCTCCCACGGCTGATTTTTTGGAGTCGCCTCGGGTTCAACATACAACCGACCCTGCACGATGTCCGCGTCCTCCGGCCCTCCACGGCCCGTCGGGCGATGCGTGATCGGGTCCATCAGCATGCGCCCGCCGCCACCTTCGCCCACCGTATTGCTCACGTTGAAGACCATACCGCCCTGGCTCATCACGGGCAGCGTCGCGCCGTAGCCATAAGCAATCGGACTCGACTTGGAGACGAACACGCTCCCAAGAACGCTGCCGACGACTCGCGCATCACCGCGCGGCGCCACACTCACGCCGGGAGCAAGACCTGTGTCGACGGCGAACTGTGCACTGTCTTCGCAGGTAATCAGCAGGCCTCCACGCTTCACGAAGTCCTTCAAGTGATCGACACCGCTATAACCCAGCCCCGGCCGCGTGTCGGCTGTCGAGTCCAGCGTGAGGTTCGGCGTCAGCTCAGTCTTCTGCCATGGCAGAGGATTGCCCCACATCGGCAGACCGTCGATAATCTGGCTAGACGAAGCGCGGCCGACGGGCGCAAAAACGATGACGTCGTACTTCGCGCGGAGATCGCCCTCCGACGAAACCTTCTGTGTGCTGATGTAGTCGTACGGAACGCCGAGCTTGTCGAATGCCAGCCGCCACCAGCCCTCGGTCTGCGTCGCCAGCCAGGTGTGCATGAAGGCGATCCGCGGTGCCGCGCCGACATGCGTAGTGACCGAAGGCGCAACGCTGAGACGCGTCACATCAAGCCCAAGTTTCTTAACCGCTGCCGACACTGCGGCGTCATCCGCATGCGAAATCAACAAGGAGCCGGCGCCAAAGTGAGTACCTTCAGCCTCAAAGGATTTATCGGCGATTTCGACATGCGCGCCCTTAAGTTGATAAGTCAGAGCGAGCAGTGAGGTCTGGCCTGTATGCGCCACCGCGAAGATCGATCCACTGCCGCTAACCTTGCCTGTAGCTCCGTCGAGGTCGGCCACAACCATGGTCTCCTTCAATATCGAAGGGTCCTTGATACGCGCCACCCTGACGTTAAAGAGCTGGCTGTACGACCAGCCCGTGTCGTCATAAGGATGCTTCTGCGGATCGTCCGCAGCCCAGTACTCCGTATCGAGCAGGGCATCCGCGATGCGCGAATACGGCTGGTCCATGCGCACCACAAAGCTCCCCGCAGGAAACGTCTGCGCCACCATCACCACTGGCGGTGGAGTCTTCGGCGCAGACTCAGCATCGCTCGGAGTCGGCGCCGCCTTCTTGACCGCAGGCACCTGCGCCGTGAACGACTGCGAAAGCTGCTGCACGTCCACGTGCTGCAGCTTGAGAATATTCAGTAGCTGCAACTGTCGGTTCAACTCTGCCGGATTCGCGGACAGCACATACGCCGCCGGGCCATCGAGCATCGGCTTCTGGATCGACCGCTTGCTCTTGATGTAGTAGTTCTCCAGGAAGTGATGCGTGTTGCGCGAGTAGTACGCCAGCGTCGTAAGCAGCGCACTCTCTTCGTAATTATTGTTATTGCGCTGCGACCACAGGACAGTCGCTGGCGGCGGGTTCTGCCGATACCACGTGCGTGAGTACTCCTCGGGTTTGAGGATGCGCTTCTCCGTATCGGCCCCGCCGTTGCCGAACGTCTCGTAAAGGCGGCTCACACCGTTGTGCAGACCGGCCAGGAACATCAGGTAGCCGGGGCTCCATGTGTCGAAGTCTCCATGCGTAAACACGCCCGGCATGCCGAAACCCTGCATCTGCGCCACATTATTCCATCCCAGCTCCGCCCACTCATCGGCCAGCGTCGGATCGATCCATGCGTTATACGGTCCATCGCCGACCGTGTTGTCGTACAAGAACGGCACAGACTCATGCAGGTCATGAAGCACCTGCGCATGCCAACCCACATAAGTATCGAGCACGTTGCGTGTGAGGTTCAACGTGAGACCCATCGCATCGCGATTGTTATCGTGCGCGACGTAGTGGCCCCAGTAGGTGAGCCGCGGCCAGTTCTGTCCCGGATGCGCCTTGTGCCACTTGTAGAGATCGACCATGCGATCACGGCCATCCACTTCAACGACCGGCGTGATCAGCACGATCATGTGCGAACGGATGTACTTGATGTACGGCGAATCATCAACAGCCAGCCGATAAGCCAGCTCCATCAACGCTGTAGGCGCGCCCGTTTCGGACGAGTGAATCGTCCCCGTAATGTAATAGACGGGATAGGCCTGGTCGACCAGCTGCTGCGCCTTCTTGTCGTCCATCCCAATCGTGCGAGGGTCCGCCAGTTGCGCCAGCCGCGCGTCGTTCTCCTTCTGATTCTTCAACAACTCTTCATCGGCAACCGCGACCGCAATCATCTCGCGGCCCTCCTCCGAGTGGCCAATCGTAACCACCTTCACGCGCTTCGACGACTTCTCCAGCAGCCGCATGTACTCGTAGACCTGTTCAGCGTACGGCAGCATGTCGGGTGCACCCGACACATCGCCCAGCACCTTTGCGGGTGTCGGCACAGTGGACGAAGCGGGCAGGTAATCGACCAGCGGCGACCCGAACCTCGGCTCTGTCGTGTACTTCTTGATCGCCTCCGTATACTTCGCGTCGATCGGCTGCTTCGGATCTTTGGCAAACGTCTCGTTCAACACAAGCTGTGCGCCGGCGCTCACGGCGGAAAGTAGGAGCAGCGTCAAGGACAAGGAGGCGAAGCGGAATTTGGCCACGTGGTCAAACCTTTCTGGAACCCTGGAATGTGTTTCGTTGGCAGCGAGAGAGCACTTTGCGTCAATGGCAGACAGCGTTAAGACTTCCCCGGAAACCCCGCGTGTTTCAGCAGCCACGCTTCCTGCTGGCGAAACACCGGTGTAGACAAAACCATGCTTGTGGTTGGCATGCCGTAGGGTAGAAGCCTCTCAATCAGCGGCTCCAGTTGATCGATCGACGCAAGCGTCACCTTGATAAGGAACGCGTCGCCTCCAGTAATGTGGTGGCACTCCTGCACGGCGTCGATGCTGGGCAGGAACTTCAGGAATGGGCGATAGTGCGAGTTGTCGCATTGAAGCCGGATGAACGCTACCACTGAGTAGCCGAACTTCTTCTCATCCAGCAGTGCGCGATAGCCGAGGATAACCTTGTCACCCTCCAACTGCCGTACCCGTTCCGCTACCGCCGAAGGCGACAGGCAAACCTTGCGCCCTAACTCCGCATACGAAAGACGGGCGTCCGCCGCGAGCGCACAAACGATGTTATAGTCGATCGAATCCAGATCATTCTTGGGTTCCATGGCCGTGTCCTCTTTGTGCGGAGGGATTTTGTTCGATAGATACATCATGCCTCTTTTCGCTGTTTATTAATCGAACGCATGAACGGAAAATTCATCGCTACACAAAATATCCATTGGAAGCCACGTCGAATAACCACCGTTTCCTTCGATTTCGACGGTATTTTGCCGCTATTGCGTCTGGCAGAAAAGTTGGGCGCCGCTCTATCCTGCAAGGCATGGTGCAATTACACGGAGATTCACTGAGTTTTTCAGAAGTCATTCGTGTTGCGCGCGGTGGCGAACGAGTCTCGGTCGCACCCGACGCCTTGAGCCGCATGAAAGCATCGCGCGAGAAGGTAGACCACGCCCTCAACGGCGACAAAGCCGTCTACGCGCTGAACACCGGCGTCGGTTTACTCAGCAATGTTCGGCTCAAAGCGTGCGACATCGAACGCATGCAGGTGAACCTGGTGCGCTCCCACTGCTGCGGTGTCGGCGACCCTCTTCCCACCGACGTCGTCCGCGCCATGATGCTGATCCGTGCGAACATTGTCGCACTGGGCCTCTCCGGAATCCGCCCTGTAGTCGCCGAGCGCCTCTGCGATCTGCTAAACCACAACATCATTCCCATCGTCCCCATGCGCGGCAGCGTGGGAGCCAGCGGAGATCTCGCGCCCCTCGCCCACATGGCGCTGGCGCTCATCGGCGAAGGCGAAGCACTCTACGAGGGTCAGCGTCTGCCCGCAGCAGAGTGCCTTCGCCGCGCCGGTCTCGAACCTTTGACGCTTCAGGCCAAAGAGGGAATCTCGTTACTCAATGGAACGCAGGCGATGCTCGCCATCGGCTGCCTCAT
>CAZZYB010000007.1:0-24280 GCA_964658125.1 uncultured Acetobacteraceae bacterium
CGCAGCGGCAGTGCATCGTCGATGACCTGCTCCTGCGCGGTGCCGTCGGCCTTCATTCTCCAGATTTGCATTCGACCTGATCGCTCTGAATGAAAGTAGATAAAGGCCCCGTCAGGAGAATACTCTGGGCCATCGTCGATCGCAGGGTTGGTGGTCAGCCGTATCTCTTCGCCTCCTTTCACGGGTATCGCGAAGACGTCGAAGTTGCCGCTTCGTTCGCCGGAAAAAACAATAGTATTGCCATCGGGTGACCACCCATGAAAATACGAAGGTCCGTTCGTCGTGACCTCGCGTGGTTTGCCGCCGGAAAGGGGCAAGACGTAGACGTGCGATCTTCCATCCGGTGCAGATCGATCACTGACAGCGAGCCATTGGCCATTTGGCGAGATGCCGTGATCATCGTTGACGTGGTCCAGCGGAGCGATGTCAATAAGCGTGGGCTGCTGCGTTCCTATCACAAGGCGGCGGATGCTGTGATTCTGATTGAAAACCAGAAGGGAGCCATCCTGTGACCAATTTGGCGCCTCGAAGTTTGCTGGCGTTACGTACTCCACCTGGCGATCGGATGCAGGTACCAGAATGGTCTCTAAGGTCGAGAACAGAGTATATCTACCGCTCAGAGGCGGCAGTTGCTCAATCGTAACATTCGTGAAGCGCGCCTTTTCCACCGCGTTTTTATCGTGGGCGCAAATGCCGATGCCCACGTAAAACTCCCCGGAAAAGTGAATCTTTGTCGACGCACCCATAGGCCGGAGCAGGCGATCTTTTCCCGCGATGAATGCGTGGAAGACATCCCCCCTCTTCTCGATGCGCACCATAGCAGGCGCAGAAGCATCCGCCTGAATCTCATGCGCATCAGCATTCGACGCGTCGCGGAATTGCAATGCTGTCATGCCCACGCCATGCACCGCAATATCGGCTGTTGCAGCGCCGCTTTGGAGAGACTGGCGGAGCATGAGCACAGCTTTACGATGGGGATTTCCGCCGGACCCCACGAAGGTTATATTCGCCGTGACTGCAACATCTCCGGACAACTTCTTCCACGCAAACTGGAAGTCGTCCTCCCATTTCCACATATTGTTGCCACTGCCGGTGAGGATGTACGCGTCGTGTGTGGCGTCATATACTGCTGAGCCCGCGTGCAGTACCGACCCAATGTCTTCGTGACTCTCGAAGATGCCGACAGGCTGTCCGAACGCCAGACATGTGGGGAGCGCTACGATGCCGAGGAGCAACAAGGCTTTTACGGCTAACCGACACGAAGGCAACTTGGCCATACTCATTCTCCCCGGAACGGATGCCGATTTTGGCATCTTCCAAAAAACACTCAGTGCAATTTACAACAACTTCTGGATGTTCACACCGCGGATGCTACTGGACCTAGTCTGGAGTGTCAATCAATCCGGAAGCGCTTGCTTCCGTCTCTCAGAGCTTTATCTCTAACTCGCGCGCGGACCCCAGTCACATTGGCAGGAGCTACTTCCCCGATCGTACTCACCGTCCACAGAGCCCCTCGCCGTATTCAGACGAGACTAGCAGTTTAGGTCTCTGCGGCGGCATCGGCTAATCGAATTGCGTTGACACTGCCGCAGTCGCGAACCTAACGTCGCTGACCAGGATACTTGCAGAGATCGCTCGCCCCGGGACCCAAGGCTGATTTATCACGAAGGTTAGCTCGATCTATGGTTCGGCGAGCCACGAAGCCGCGAACAGCATGATCGTAGCGCCGAAATGCCATGTCTAAGTGCGGAGCGTCACGCAGGCTTCGCGTTCAAGGAGATGGCATCGCGGAGCGGTCTGACTTTCTAAAAGATCAACACGATGAAGCACCACGATAGGTGCAAAAGGATCGGAGAAGGTGCACAGTGAAAACGATGGATGGTCGTAAGAAGCTTCTTATTAGGGTCTTGGTGACAGCTTTGCTCACCGCGTTGCCAGGTGTGACAGGAATGTCCTTCGGCCAGTCAATTGTGGGATCTATCAGCGGAGTCTTGACCGATACGAGCGGCGCTCGAGTCGCCGATGCTGTGGTTATCGTAGTGAATCAGGGGACGGGCGAGACGCGGACTGCCCCCACCACAAGTGAGGGTGCATATACCTTCTCTTCTCTCCCACCAGGTGTGTACAACGTTCGCGTCCAGGCCAACGGCTTCCAGAACGTCTCGACTAATAACGTGACAGTAACGTCTGGCACGGATTCGCGAATCGATACGGCGTTGATCGTCGGCCACAACACCGAGACCGTGAACGTAGACGCGGCTTCGGAGACGCTGCAGACAGACTCAGCCGCGGTTCGTAGCGAGATCGACAGCAAAGAACTCGCTAACTTCCCCGTTCCCGCGAGCCGCAACTACGAGAGCGCGTTGCTCCTGGTACCTGGGGTCACACCGCCGCTCAATTCCAACTCACTCGGGGCGAATCCTTCACGTGGTCTCATCTTTCAAACGAATGGGGCGTTTGGCACAGCGAACAACATACGTATCGACGGTGCCGCAGCTATTAACGTATGGCTGCCCCACGTCGCCGCCTACAACCCGGGTCTGGACGCTGTTGACTCAGTCAGCATAGTTACTAACAGCTACAATGCGCAGGATGGTCTTGCTGGGGGAGCTGCGGTTAACGTTCATGTGAAGACCGGCAGCAACAAGTTCCACGGTTCGGTATTCGAGATTCATACCGATAACGCCCTGACGGCTGAGCCATTCTTTTTGCCGGCACACTTCACGCGAAATCCGAAGGTTGTCGATAATGCAGCTGGCGGTACGATAGGCGGCCCGCTCCTCCGGAACAGATTATTTTTCTTTTTTAGTTATGACGGCCGCTTTGTCTCACAGAACTCCATCACAACGGTCACCGTCCCCACATTAGCCATGCGCAGTGGCGACTTTAGCGGAAGTCCGAATCCGATCTACGATCCGCTGACGGGCTCCGCCACAGGGGCCGGAAAGACGGCCTTCTCAGGCAACCAGATTCCAACGGCACGGCAGGACTCGATTGCGACGACTATCCAGCAGTCTGTGCCTCTTCCCAATCTGCCGGGCATATCGAATAACTATTTCGCCACGGGCGCTTATACCCTCAAGAATAGCAAATACGATACAGACGTGAATTGGAAAGCGACTTCAAAGCTCAGTGTTGAGGCTCGCTACGGCCAATTGCATTTCGATGATTTTGATGCCGCTGTCTATGGGACCAACGGCACCTTTGTAAATTCCGCGGGTGGTAGGCAAGGCCGTAATTACGGCAACATTTACAACGGAACGTTCAGTGCCATTTACGTCTTGAACCAAAATTGGGTTTACAACGGGTACTTTACTGCTACTGTGCTGCAACCAAATGGCGACCCGGTGGTGCTTGGCCCGAACATTGGACTTCAACTGGGAATCCCAGGTACGAACGGCCCTACGCCAATCTATAGCGGCTGGCCTCAGTTTTCGATTTCCAACTTCTCTTTGATTGGTAACTCAAGCGCACCATTAAGGTACAACGACCGCGATAACCAGCTGAACCACGAGGTGACTTGGACGCATAAGACGCATACAGCCACCTTTGGCCTAAATATCGAGCGGCAGATACTCGATCAATTCCAAACAGGCGCGAGTTCTGCTGGTGCTTTCAATTTCACCGGATCGGGGACTACCACGCAAGGTGGTCCAGGCGCGAACGCCTACAATGCCTATGCAGATTTCTTGCTTGGCGTGTTTTCGAGTGGTACCGCTGAACGGATATCCCAGAACCTCAAAGCAAAGTGGTTTCAGTACAGTCTATTTGCCCAAGATCAGTGGGTAATCTCTCCAAAATTTACTGCTTCCTATGGTTTGCGGTGGGATTACTTTCCAGTTGGCGGAAGGGATCACAGGGGATTTGAGCGCTACAATCCGTCTAATAACACGATGGAAATTTGCGGAGTAGCTGGGAACCCTCACGATTGTGGTTATAAGGAGAGCAAGACCAACTTTTCTCCTTCTGCAGGAATCTCGTACAGACTAAGGCCAACCCTAGTACTCCGTGCAGGCGCGGGGCTGAATCGTGACCCGTATCCCCTCACTGACAGCCGTGACCTACTGACCAATTTCCCGAACGACCTCAACGTAACACCCGTCGCTCCTAATGGGACCACCATCGTTGGCACCCTCAAGACCGGGCTGCCGAGCGTACCTACTGTCGACATAAGCACCGGTACGGTTCCGGTGCCGCTTGCCTACTCCGTCATTTCGGCCGTGGACAACAATAAGCGCGACTATGTGGAGACCTGGAACCTAGCGGTTGAGAAGCAATGGAGGGGTAGCCTGACTACGCAAGCTGCTTACGTTGGATCACGTCAACTTCAGATTGTTAGCAAGCTAGACTCGAATGCCGGAAAGCCTGGTGGGGGAGCAGCAAGTCAGCCGCTGTTCGCTGCCTTCGGAAGAACGGCAACTACCTACGTTATGGTTCCTGTTGGCCGGAATCAGTATGACGGCCTACAGATGCAGGCGGTTAAACGAGTTGGTTCCAACTACACGCTTGTGACCAACTACACCTGGTCCAAGGCCTTTGCCTATTGCTGTGACTCTGTGGCAGGCGAGGCGCTTCCTATCAACGCGCCCGGCTACCTGGACCTCAATCGAGGTTTGGCGGTGTTCGACCGGACCTACGTCTTCACAGCCTACGGAACTGCCCTGTTACCCTTCGGTAAGCACCAGCGGTTCCTCACAGGCGGTGTACCTGCGGCAATCGCTGGTGGCTGGCAATTCAGTGGCGTTCTTGCCATGTACTCAGGGACCCCGTTCTCCATCTCCGCGTCGAGCAGTTCTCTCAATTCCCCCAGCAGTTCACAACTGGCAGACCGCGTCAGGAACGGCTCGTGCATCAACAAGGGATACCAGGGTCCGACTGCCTCGTATATCGATGCCACGTGCTTTGCTGCGGTGACCACAGCGCGATTTGGCAATTCAGGCCAAACTAGCGTCCGTGGGCCCGGAGTCAAGGCCTTAAACGCCACGTTGGCGCGCAACTTCAATCTTAGGGAATTCGCCCATCTTGAAATACGAGCAGAAGTGTTCAATGTTACTAATACCCCGCACTTCGCTAATCCGGGCAATACTAACATTTCGGTAGTTAGCTTCAATCCCGACCACAGCGTCGCCAGCCTCGGAGGCTTTGGACAATTGAGCGCAAACAATGCTCGTGACCAGGAGGGTATTGACCAACGCTTCATCCGGCTAAGTGCACATATCACTTTCTAACAGTCGATCCGTAAAGTATTCCGTGACGAATAGTGCTTGTCAGATCAGAGATCCACGGTGCGGTTCGCGTCCGCACCCGTTAGAGAATGTACTAGGAATAGAGTCTTAGATATTCATTGGTAAGTTATGGGGACTTGCGCGGCGCATCCGTGACACTCGGCGGGCCGGTCCCGCATCCGCGCCGTGACAACCTGCGGCCGTTTGACCGCAAGCGTCCGGGCCGAGAGACGCTCGCGCCGCTGGCCACATAAGGTGTGAAGGGGGTTCAGTCGCTCTCATGAGTTTGTCCCGCAGGCAGTTCGCGCTCCGATCTCTGGCCGCAGCCGTAGCCACGCGCACAGTTTGTCCCCTTGCAGCTTCAGTTCTCCAACAGAGAATCCGCGTCCTCATCGTTGACGGGATCAACAACCACGACTGGAAAACCGCTACCCACGGAATTACGGAGATCCTCACCCGTACTGGCCTCTTCACAGTGGACGTTTCCACCACACCTTCGCGCGAAGCTCCAGCGCGCGCGTGGGACGCCTGGCGTCCCTCGTTCGCAAACTACGACGTCATCATCAACAACTTCAACGGTGGGGACTCCGCCAGTGGAATCCAGTGGCCGGCCGACGTGGAAGCATCTATGGAGAGCTTCGTTCGAGGTGGCGGAGGCCTCGTCGTCTACCACGCAGCCAACAACGCCTTTACCCCGTGGCAGGCTTACAACGAGATGATCGGCCTCGGCTGGCGCCCCGCAACCTTTGGCCCTGGCATCGCTATCGCCGACGATGACAGCGTCACCGTCGAACCGAAGAGTACTGGCTATAACCCTGGTCATCCCAAAATGTTCGATTTCCAGATTTACGTCCGCAATACGCGCCACCCCATCACTGAGGGAATGCCCCCCGTCTGGATGCATCCGTTCGAGCAGCTGACACATGGCCAGCACGGCCCTGCTGAGGGCCTGACAATCCTGACCTACGCCCACTCTCCGGTGACGAACCAGAATGAGCCTATGGACTGGGTGCGCGACTACGGCCGTGGACGCGTCTACACCACTATGCTCGGCCACACCTGGGCCGGCAGTCCGTGCCCCAACCTGGACTGCGTGGGCTTCCAGACCTTATTCGCGCGCGGTACGCAATGGGCAGCTACTGGTCGCGTCGGTATCTCCATCCCGCAAAACTTTCCCGGCCCGACCAAGATATCTCTTAGTAAGCTGACGTGAATCCAAACCGGTGGTATTTGCACAGACGTTAGCTATCTCGCCGACTACAATTGATAGCCCAAAAGAAACCACCCTCCGCTTCGACTTGGTGTGCGGCAGCGATTTTGGGGTAGACGTTTTGCTATATCGTAAGCTCGGACAAACCGGCTTGAGTGTTTCGGTCATTAGTTTCGCGCCTTGCCGCTTGGCGATGTGTTCGGAACGGTGAGCTTCACGCCGCGGGCTTCAACTCACCGCCTCTGCGCCATCAGTTCCCCGTCGACGTGCGAGACGCGCAGCAGGATCCTGTCTCCCGCCATTTCTGACCCTACAGATTATGGGCCGAAGTACTCCACCTTTCGCCCATAGGTCATCACCAGCGCGATGCGGGCAAGTCTGTCTCCCGCCGACTCCTTGTTCTTCAGAGGAACGCTGGCCGGATCGCGAATATCGATGGTGACGGCAAGCCCGGTGTTGTTAACGACCGAAACCGAAGAACGCGGCTGACATTTCGATACAGGTTGTGTCGGCGGGACCTTTCGCACAAAAGCAATACCGTGCCCCCGCAGCGTAGCCGTTCAGGTCACCTGAAGAGGCATTGCTACGCCTTTCATGTTGACGATGCTGCAAGTGGGCCTCTAAGTTCCAAATCGAAAAGAATTTCTGTTTTGAATTCCTTCGTAGTAGGTCGGCTGGCCGGTCCCGCGCGCGATCATACGCCGCTCACCGGCTGGGTCACGCTGCTGGCAGCCGGACGAACAATACGTCGGAGCACAAGGCAGGTTGTTATTCATCTATTTTCGTGAGGTCATCTCCAATGAGGTCAGCGACTGAAGCACTCCAGATTGCCTTGCAATCCACCTTGCCGAGTCGAGCCAGTATCCAGCCCACCCGCCGACGGCTGTTGAACAATCTTACGCATTTTATCGGAATGATCATTTTCCTCCTTGCTTTCACCCAGAGTGTCCGCGCGCAGATCGCAGGCGAGGGCGCTATCCAAGGTCGAGTCATCGATCCCAGCGGGGCGGTCATTCCGAACGCAACGATCACGGCCATTGAGACATCCACAGGGGCCAAGACGGCCCGCTCTTCAACATCCGCCGGTATCTATGCGCTCTCTCCTCTGGTCGCGGGTGAATACACCTTAACGGCATCCGCTCCCGGCTTTGCGACTATCGTTCAGGAACACGTTCACGTCAATGCGACGCAGTCCGTGGGGCTTGATTTCAAGATGACTGTGGGCAGGCCGAATGAGAGTGTGACTGTCACGGCCGCGCCGCCCGCTCTCCAAACAACGAACGCTACGATTGGCGAAGTCATCGATAACGACACCTACGAGCAGCTTCCTCTCATTATGAGCAACGGTCCGCTAGACCCGACGGCATTTCTGAGTCTCTTGAACGGAGTGGTCGCTAACAGTCAGCCCGGCCTCTATAACGGCACCTCAGGGGTCTTGAACGGCGAAGGCGGAACTGGAGGCCGCACCGACGAGATCTACATCGACGGCGTCCCACTTACTGTGATCGGCAAGCAAGGAGATCCGCGCAACGTTCAACTGGGTCTTTCGATCGATGCGGTCAATCAATTCCAGGTGCTAACCAGCGGGGGCAGTGTCCAGTACGACGGCTTGGGCTCTGCGAACTGGACTGTTAAATCAGGAAACAATGCGTTTCACGGAAACGCATTTGTTGCGTTCCGCAACACGGCGTTCGATGCATGGAATTTCTTCTCCAAGCTGCCCACTACTACACTCATCAACGGGGTACCAACCAAGGTCCCCGCAAAGAAACCCACCGAGCATCAGGATGAATACAGCTTCACCGTCTCCGGACCGGTGCGGATCCCACACGTTTTTGACGGACGTGACAAGTTGTTCTTCCTGGCGTCGTACGTCAATTATCACCAGATCACCGGAGTAAACCCCCAACTTTATTCCGTGCCCACCTCGCTTGAACGCACGGGAGATTTCACTCAACTCTCCTATCCGATCTATGACCCGACCACCACGGTTTGCTCCTCGCCTTCTGTTTGCACACGAAAGCAGTTCATGGGTCTCAAGAACGGCGTTCTTACGCCGAACGTGATTCCCCAGAATGAAATTTCGCCCATCGCGCAGTACATGCAGAGCTTCCTTCCTCCGGCCAGCAACGACAATGTTACGCAGAACAACTTGCTCTCTGGGATTCCTTCGGGGAACGATAACCACTCGCTTGATGGAAAAATCGACTATCAGATCTCACCACGTCAGCGTGCGTCTTTCCTCGTTGCTCAGGGTCAACTCCGTTTCAACCCCTTCACAACTTTCGTGAACCAGGAACTTCCCGTCCCCTACGCGGGAGGTCAGGTTGTCGTCGAAAACGTCATCACCGGGGTGCTCGAACATGACTTCACGATCTCACCGCGCATGGTCAACAGCTTTCGGTACGCCATCAATCGTTACGCGGCGCCCGCAGGTGAGATAACCGACGGCGTGGCCAAGTATGCGGCTGGTCCAGGCGGGATCGGTATCGGCAATACACCACCTGGAGAAGGCACCACGAGCTTTCCTGGCGTGACCTTCAGCGGCTTTGCCGACGCGCAGAGCCAATGGTACGGAAATGCCGGGTACACACAGGATGAAACGACGTACGACATCGTGGACAACCTGTTAGC
The DNA here is from genome assembly GCA_964658125.1 of uncultured Acetobacteraceae bacterium. Classification (GTDB taxonomy): domain Bacteria; phylum Acidobacteriota; class Terriglobia; order Terriglobales; family Acidobacteriaceae; genus Granulicella. The sequence continues at coordinate 9,070 of CAZZYB010000007.1, forward strand.
GTCACACGGCCAGCACACCATGACTTACGGTTTCGTCTTCCAGTGGCTCAACATCAATCAGTCTTCCCACTACACGGCGTCCGGGCCACAGGCGTTGGCCTTCAGCAATGCCAGTACCTCGGGTTTCAATAGTTCAGGAGCCGTTCTGAACACGACCACCGGCAATCCATACGCGAGCTTCCTGCTCGGAGCGGTCGGCAGTTCCAGTGTAGCTATACAGCCCTTCAGCACTTTGGGCGGACGCTACAAGACTTTTTCGCCGTATGTTCAGGATGATTGGCGCGTGAACTCCAAACTCACCCTTAACCTTGGACTTCGTTGGGACCTGTTTACGCCGTTCGTCGAAGTCCAGAATCGTTTTTCGTTCTTGAATCCGACTCTCGCGAATCCCGCAACAGGTACCCCCGGTGCGGTTCAGTTTGCCGGTTACGGTCCCGATAGTTGCCAGTGCAGAACGCCTCTGAACACCTACCTTGGCAACTTCGGGCCGAGGTTAGGTTTGGCTTACTCGATCAACTCGAAAACTGTGATTCATGCGGCCTTCAGCACCGTGTTCTCGCACGCAGGAGGCACGGGCGGCGCTGGCGGCGCGTACAACGGCACGGGCCAGACGGGTCTTGCCGCAAGTACCAGCTTTCCCAGTACAGGCCAATCTGGATCCATTCCAGCGTTTTATCTGAATAACAGCACGGCGTTCCAGTCGGCCGGCATCGCGAACACTTCCCTGCCCGCCTACACGACGGCGTCTTTCATCGATCCCCAGGTAAACGCGGGCAACTACATAAATACCGGCAGCTATCCTCTCGCAGCCGTTGGAGCGTCCCTGAATGCTCAGGGCGTGTCCTATGCCGACCCGTACCGGGGAAGCCGCTCGCCCTACTCAGAGACCTACAACTTCGGCTTTCAACGCGCCATAACAAACAACCTGACGATCAACGTGGACTATGTTGGCAATCAGTCTCATCAACTTACCGGCGGCTCTCGCGGCAACATCATTAACCAGTTAGACCCGAAATATGAATCGCTCGGCTCCATTCTCAAACAATTGCCGAGCACAATCGATAAGAGCACTGGCAGAACCTACCTTGCGGACGCGCAGGCCATGTTCCCCGGAATCACATTGCCGTACGCGAATTTCGGCGGTCCGAACGCCACCATTCAAACACTGCTGCTCCCGTTTCCGCAGTATGGCGGCATCAGCGATACGTACGGTCTGGTTGGCAACGCAAACTACAACTCTCTCCAGCTCCAGTTGCACGAGCGGCCAATCCGCGGCCTATCGTTCACCGTGAACTATACCTACAGCAAAGAAATTGACGATACCGGCACACATCGCTCCGGGTACGCCATTCCAGGCTTCGTCTCGACTGATGGCGTTGCACGTGCGTACGATCGGGCAGACCGCTCCTTGGGCACCGGTGACACACCGCAACTGTTCCATGCTTTCGGCGTATGGGATATGCCTTTCGGTCACGGGGATAGGCGTTTCATCAATGCGCTGACCGGAGGCTGGGCATTCTCGAGCATCTTCAGCTACCAGTCAGGGTCACCGCTGGCGATCACAGCTAGCGGTTGCCAGGTGATCGGACAAGGGACCTGCATGCCAAGTTTGACGCCTGGCTACACCGGCTCGCCCCGCATTGGCGGCGGCTGGGGACAGGGCATCACGGCAGCTAGCGTAAGCACTCACCCCTACATCGACGCTTCCGCGTTCACGGTTCCAAACCAGACCTACCAGATCGGAAATGCGCCGAGAACTGCGGCTTACGATATCTTCGGGCCCGGCGGGTTCGATCTCGACAGCAGCCTCGCTCGCACCTTCAAGCTGACAGAAAAGATCACCTTCACCTTCAAGGCAACGGCAACAAATGTTACAAATGCGGTCCACTTCGGGATATCGAGCACGACGGTAACTCCGGGCGCCGTGGTTGCGGGGACAAATAGCGTAGGAACAAATACGAACAGCAGCTTCGGGACAATTGGGAGTCAGGTCAACACAGCGCGCGACTTTCAGTTCTCGGGAAAGATCGCTTTTTGAGCGCGGGGACGGCGGACGGCCGCAGAGATCTAAAGCGATAAGAGAGCTAATCAACCATCGAAAGGCACCGAATGAGGATTACGAGGCGCGCCGCAGTGGCGTCCGGGGCGAGTCTACTTGCTTCGCTCACCGCCCGAGGCGCTGTGCATGGCGGGTTCGAAGTTCCGCCGGTTCCAGGGTCGCCGTTCGAGCCGAGCTGGAACTCGCTTAGGCGGCATCGCAATCCACAGTGGTTGAGTGAAGCGAAGTTCGGAATCTACACGCATTGGGGACCTCCCCGCGCCTCCGACCTGCCTACATGGAAACCAGCTCACTTCGACCCTGAGGCTTGGGCCGAGCTGATTCAAAGTGCAGGAGCGCGATTCGCAGGACCCGTTTCGGAGCACGGAGTACAAGTTGCCATGTGGGACAGCAACCTGACCGACCGCTCCGTTGCGAAACAAGGGCTGAAACGGGACGTGATGGGCGAAGTGAAGGCCGCACTCGCGAAACGGAACATTCGATTTCTTGCAAGCTTCCATGCCTTCAACTCGAAAGAACGGAGACTTGCGCCCGGAGGCAAGGTTCGCGAGGTGGTGGACAAGTACGATCCCGATGTCATCTTTTTCGATCTCGGAATGGGCGGATCGTTGGATGCCCGCAACAGCGGCAAATATATCGGGGGGAAGAAACTGAACGGTAAAAGCAACGCGTACTTCGGAGAACCGGAGACAGATCGTGAGGAATTCCTCGCTTACTATTTCAACCGGGCGCAAGAGAGATGCAAAGAGGTGCAGGTCCTGTCGAAAGAGTACGACTTCTCTCCGGCGGTGGGAATGAGGGACGTGGAAGACGGTCGTGAACGCAACCTGGCGTTCGACGAATGGATCGCCGACATCGACATTGCATCCTCAGAGTCCGGTCAGAATGGCATGGCATCGCCGTGGTTCTACCAGGAAGGCATCAAGTACAAGTCCGCACACTCCCTTATCTGCGAACTCGTCGACGCAACGTCGAAGAACGGTAGGATACTGCTGAATGTTGGACCAAAGCAGGATGGAACCTTTTCAGACGAGTCGCGGGGCGTTCTGAAAGAGATCGGGGACTGGCTGAAGGTGAACGGGGAGGCGATCGATGGCACCTGTCCGTGGTTGCTCTTCGGCGAAGGGCCGACCGAACTGCGATCCATCAATCTGTACGAATTTTTCGAGCAGGGACCGCACGATACGTGGGACATTATCCGCATGATGAAGTCAGGCGCGGTGCAGTACGGACACTACTCCCAGATCTACGTGGTTCCCTACCAGCCTCAGGATGTGCGATTTACCGTGAAAGGTAGCGATCTGTACGCCATCTGTATGGGATGGCCGGGTGCGTCCATCGCGATTCAATCCCTGGGAAGCCGGGCGCTGCTGCGGCCCGGTGAAGTGACGTCAGTGCACATGCTGGGCGCGGAGCGAGACCTCGTGTTTCGTCACACGGAAGATGCATTGATGATAGAGACCCCGTCGCAAAAGCCGTGCAATCACGCCTACACATTCAAGATTGCTCGCAGGGCGAGAGCATGAGCAAACTGCCAGGACGTCGCGGTTTTCTGAAATCGGGGATTGCCGGAGTCGCGTCGCTCGCCTCTGGATCGCTTGGGGCCGGCGCCGAGCCGACTGCGCCCGGGTCGCAACTGGCGCTACTTGTGGATGTTCGGGCTTACGGCGCAAAGGGCGACGGCAAGGCGGTCGACTCGGCCGCCATTAACGCGGCGATTGGAGCGGCCAAAGGGGCGGGTGGGGGCACCGTGTTCTTCCCGGCCGGACAATATCTGAGTTATTCCATTCGACTGGCCAGTAGAGTGCACTTGTATCTCAGCCCCGGGTCGGCGATTGTCGCGGCGCCTTCTCCCGAAGCGGGCTCGAGCGCGACAAACAGTTTTTACGATTTGCCCGAGGAGAATCCTGAGGCGGGAAATTATCAGGATTTCGGGCACTCGCATTGGCATAACAGTCTCATGTGGGGCGATGGTTTAGAGGACGTCTCCATCACGGGTCCGGGACTGATATGGGGCAAGGGTCTGACGGCCGGACAGCGTTCCGACCAGCCCGGCGTGGGTAATAAATCGGTAGCCATGAAGAACTGCCGCAACGTTCTGTTGCGTGACTTTTCAATTCTGGCCGGTGGTCACTTCGGATTACTTATGACCGGCGTAGACAATCTGACAATCGATAATTTGAAGATAGATACAAATCGCGACGGCATGGACATAGATTGCTGCCGCAATGTGCGTGTGTCCAACTGCACAGTGAACTCGCCGTGGGACGACGGCATCTGTCCGAAGAGTTCCTTCGCCCTAGGCTACGCTCGCTCAACTGAGAACGTGACTATCACGAACTGCTTTGTTACCGGTAAGTACCGCATGGGCACAGTGCTGGACGGCACCTACAAGGAGTTTGCACCCGGGGATCGAGTCTGGCGGACAGGTCGGATCAAGTGCGGCACTGAGTCGAACGGCGACTTCCGCAATATCGCGATCTCGAACTGCGTCTTCGATGGCTGTCAGGGGTTGGCGCTTGAAAGTGTAGACGGAGCGGTGCTGGAAGACATCACCATCAGCAACATCACGATGCGCGATATCGTGACCGCGCCCATCTTCCTGCGTCTTGGTGCCCGGCTGCGAGGGCCTGCGGGGTCAAAGCCTGGCGTGATGCGGCGCGTTCTCATCAACAACATCGTCAGCAACACGACGGCACAAAGCCTCACATCTACTGAAGTTGGTAGCCGCACAGAATCCGTGCTGACTCCGTGGACTACCCCCTATCAACTCTGCTCCGTCATCAGTGGCATTCCCGGATACCCGATCGAAGATTTGAAGCTTTCAAACATCTATGCGCAGAGTCAGGGTGGAGCGGGTAAGGACGCCGGCAAGGTAAATCCACCAGAGAAGGAGAGCGGCTATCCGGAGCCGACAATGTTCGGCCCAACGCCGGCCCATGGGCTGTATATTCGGCATGCTCGCAATGTGGAGATAAGCCGGGTGGAGATGTCTCTCGTGCAAAGCGATGCTCGTCCGGCCATCGTGCTAGACGACGTGCATCGCATGGACGTCATTGGAGTGGAAGCGCCGTATACCGCGGGTCAACCCATCGTGTCGGTCCGATCCGGATCGGATCTTCGCATTCTGCAGAGCAGGCATCTTGATGACGTTCAGTTGCCGGGAGAGATCGGACATCGCGACTTCTAGATCCAGGAAGCTATGCTACAGCTGCGGCCGCGTCGAGGATTTGCCTCGATGAGCCGCACGGTGAACACTTGTCAACTGTGCTTGTGAGGATATTTTGAGTAAAGCCACTCGCCGTGAGTTCTTGAAGGATGCCGCGCTGCTAAGCACGGCGATAGGGTCGGGCCCACTGGGGCGAAGCAAACTCATCGGAAGCCTGGCGGTTGCGCAAAAGACCACTTCTCCCGACGCGGGCACTCCATCGAAGGTAGAGCTCTCGTGGTTAAGCGGCCAGTCGCCAGTGGTAGCGTCGGGCGTTAGCTGGGGCATACCCTGGCCCCGAGGAACTCTATCCGCGCGCCAAACACTCACAGCGCTACTAGACGGACGGCCACTTCCAACGCAGACTTGGCCTCTGGCGTATTGGCCGGATGGCTCCATCAAGTGGACAGGCGTGTCCGTGGCAGCACCGGCAGAGTTGAGCGGACTACTTGCTGTGGCTTCAGCGCAGACCACCGCGCCGGAGCAGCCGGTTCATGTCCGCGAACTGCAACGTGCGATAGAGGTGTCGACTGGCGCACTCCTATGTAAGATCAACCGCAGCGGAGCGAATCTGTTTGAGTCGCTATCAGTTGAAGGCCGAGAGGTGGCACGGGCTGGGCGTCTCATTCTTCTCCGCGAAGACAGGTCCTCCTTCGAGACGAACGGCGTCACACGCGAGGAAGCTTACGGAAGCCGCGTATCCAAAGTCACCGTAGAGCAGTCAGGTCCGGTTCGAGCGGTCGTCCGCATCGAAGGCTCTCATGAAGGCCCAGGCGCAGGTGCCGGTGGAAGACGGAGATGGGTGCCTTTTACGGTGAGGTTCTATTTCACCGCAGGCCTCAGCTCGGTGCGAGTCGTCCATACGTTCGTGTTCGACGGTGATCAATTCAACGATTTCATTCGCGGCATTGGCATGACCTTCACCGTACCTTTTCGCGAAGAGCTTCAAAACCGGCACGTCAGATTTGCCAGTGACAAAGATGGTCTCTTCTCGGAACCAGTGCTGATGAGCCCAGGCTATAAGCCGGCAGCGGTGAAGGGAGCCATAGAGCTGAACCGGACGCAGATGCTCGGCAAGCGCATTCCGAATTTCAGCGAGATGTCCCCGCACGACCGAAAATCGTTCCAGGCCATCGCCGTTTGGGATGCCTACAAGCTCACTCAGCTCGCGCCTGATTCTTTTTCCATCGACAAGCGTACGAACTCGAAGAGCTCATGGCTGCACTTCACCAACGGTTCACGATCACGAGGGCTGGTATTTCTCGGCGATGTCAGTGGCGGGCTTGCCGTAGGAGTAAAACGCTTCTGGGAAAAATACCCGTCGGCCTTGGAAATTACTCATGCCTCCACACCGGCAGGCGAGATGAAGATCTGGTTCTGGGCGCCCGACGCTCCGGCCATGGACCTCCGTCACTATGACACGGTGGGCCATGACATCGACGTGACCTATGAAGATTATCAGGAGGGGTTCAGCACTCCGAACGGCGTTGGGAACACAACCGAGCTCACGTTATGGGCTACACCGGACACCCCTGAGGCAGCACACCTCGTCGCCATGGCGAAGACCGCAAACGAGCCTCCGCTGCTGGTGTGTGCGCCGCAACACTATCACGACAGCCGCACTCTGGGTATTTGGAGTATGCCCGACAGATCGAAGCCGGACCTCGCCTCGGCGGAAGATCAGCTGGACCGAGCATTCCGTTTCTTCAGCGGCGAAGTCGACCGACGGCGATGGTACGGCTTCTGGGATTACGGGGACTTTATCCGTACGTATGATCCGATCCGGCACGAGTGGATGTACGACGTAGGAGGTCATGGCTGGAACAACACCGAGTTGATGCCCAATGCATGGCTCTGGTATGCCTTTCTTCGCAGTGGGCGGGCCGATATATTTCGAGTCGCAGAAGCGATGCATCGCAACACTTCCGAAGTCGACGCGTACCACACCGGCCGCTTTGCCGGGCTGGGCTCTCGCCACAACGTGAACCACTGGGGCGATGGCGCAAAAGAAGCTCGGATCGACGAAGCATTCCAAAAGCGCTTCTACTACTACTTGACCACCGACGAGCGAACCGGCGACCTGCTTCGCGAACCCATCAGCGTGGTGGAGCAGACGCTAGTGCAAGTCCCTCCCCTGCGTGAGGCCCTGCCTCGCGCGATCACGCCGGTGATGATACGCATCGGTCCAGACTGGCTGGCACTGGCGAGCAATTGGATGGCGGAGTGGGAGCGCACCGGAGATGCGCGATACCGCGACTACATCCTTACCGGTATGAAAGACATCGGGTCCATGCCCGAAGCGTTCATCACCCGCGGAGCATTTCGTTACGATCAGGAGACCAAACATCTCTCCGATATCGGGCCGCCGAACATGGCCACGCCAGACTTCATGGTTCTATTTGGCGGTGACCAGATCATCATGGAGTTGATCCAGTTGATCGACTGCCCGTCATTCGCCAAGGCGTGGGAGATGCTCTGCGATAAGTGGGCCCATGCGGGTCCGGGATCACGGTACTCTCACCTGCGTATCACGGCTTATGCGGCCAATTTCTCGCATGATCGCCAGCTCGAGAATGTCGCAATCCAGTTGTTCCGCGAAAGCCTGAAGTTCCAGGGCGGCGATCACTTTCCGGCAAACCTAACAGTGATCGAAGGACCTTCCGTAGTGGAGAAAGTGGAAGAAACACCCGGCAGCAGTTCATTTACACCGGCCATGAATACACCGGAAGCGGCCCAGTGGTGCATCAGCATCATCACCGTGACGGAACTGTTCAAACAGTTCAGGGAAGGCGCGAATGAATAGCTCCCTGCTCTGACATAGCCGACGCTCACCAGAAGTAAACATAGAGGACCGTAAAGACGCAAAGCACAGCCGCTGCAGATACCAGCACAATGAGCGGTGCGCCGTTGCCCCGAGTCTTGCTCCAGATGCATGTCTCCGCGAGCGGGGAGAGAGTTTCGGGCTTCCATCTGGAGATGACGTAGAGCACGGCCATGCACAATGCACAGCTGAAAAATGTCGCCAGCATGTAGTCCGGTTTGTAGAGATTGAACCAGTCCGATAAGAAGAGTGCCATCCCGGAGCACATGCCGAAGATCAGTGTCGCGACGGCAGCTCTGGCAGTCGCCCATCTCGTAAACACTCCGCCTAAGACCACTGCTGTGATGGGAGGAGCGGCGTAACTGATCAGCCTGTTCAACCCTTCGATGATGGAACTATAGTGCCCAAATATCGGCGACAGCCCAATTGCAACTATTGCGGCAATCGCCGTCGTTACTCGTCCGATTTTTACCAGGTTCTGATCCGTGCTTCCTGGTTTGCGCGATTTCACCAAATCGTAAGCCACAAGAGTGGCGATTGAATTCAATGCCGCAGAACAGGTCTGCATAGCCGCTGCAATCAATGCGGCCGCCACCAATCCTCGAAAGCCCGAGGGAAGGAGATGCGTGACCATAAAGGTATAAGTATTCATCGGATGCTCCGGCGAAGCTCCCCCAAAGGCACCCTGTTGCACCAGCGCGACGCAGATCACGCCAGGAAGAACGAAGAAGAAGACCGGTAGGATCTTGAGCCAGGCGCAGAAGAGCGCTCCTAATTGCGCATGACGTGCGTCTTTGGCGGCAAGAACTCGCTGCACGATTGTCTGATCAGTGCACCAATACCAGACGGCCAGGACCTGATAGCCAAGCAGGACGGAGTACCACGGCAGCTTCGAAGGATCGCCCGCCGGGCGCATCATCGAGAGGAATCGTCCAGTCTCCGGGTTGAAGCTGCCATCGTGCGTTGCCTTGAGGGCGAGAGGATGCGGACTGCTCTGAAGCGTACGAGCCAGGTGGTGCCATCCGCCAACCATGTTCCATCCCGCGATGGTAATCGTGACCGCTCCAGCCAGGAGCAAGATCGTTTGGAAGCTCTCAGTCCACACCACGGCCCGGAGACCACCGGTGAGCGTGTAGATACCCGTTACGACACCAAGGAGAATGATGAAAAAATGCGTAGGAGAAAGACCAAGAATCGTAGATCCTGCAGGAAGCTCGAGCAGCCCCTCAAGGACATACGCGGCGGTGAATAGCGCTACACCAATGTGGATCACCAAGGCCGAGAACAACGAAATGACGGTCAGGAGATCACGGCAGAGCCTGTTGTAGCGTCTCTCAAAGAATTCGGGGATGGTTGGAACCTTCGCCTTGAGATAGACGGGCGCGAAGAACAAGCTGAGCGCCACCAGCGTAAACCCTGCCATCCACTCGAAATTCCCGTATTCCAGACCGTAGCTGTATGCCGATTGTGCAAGGCTCACGAGCTGCACAGTCGAGATGTTGGCTGCGAACATTGCGAGGCCGATGACCGGCCATTTCAGATCTCCATCGGCGAGAAAGTAATGGGATCCTTGTGACGATCCCGCCCTGCGCGACCTCACCATCGAGGCAATGACGCCAATAAAAATAATCGTCGCGAGGTAGATGGCAATGATGGAAAAGTCGAGCCGACTCATACGGCTGTGCCGAGTTCACTGAGGTTCACATCAAGAAATCGGAAGCCCCAACCAGGCCCCGGTAGCGGATGCGCTATCCCGTTGACGATCGGTATGGGGTTGTCGACCAGACCGTCCATCCAATCGAAGCTCTCGGCTCCATAGACGTTAGGAATCGTGCAGAGAAGGGGAACATCGTACTCTTTGTAGTAATGGGGCAGTACGGGCAATCCGTGCGCGTTGGCAAGGATGGAGCTTTGGCGCCAACCTTCGACGCCGCCCAAACGAAGAATATCGGGTTGCCAAAGGTCCAGTGCATCGCGGCGGATGAGCTCGCGCAGAGCGGTCGTGTCATACTCGCGCTCCCCCATTGCGAGCGAGATGCCTGCATGGCGCCTGAGATGTTGATAGCCGCTCAGGTCAGTATTGGAAATCGGTTCTTCGAACCAGTGAATATCGAACTGCTTTGCAGATCGAGCCAACGCGAGTGCGGACGGCACGTTCAGGCCCTGATTCGCGTCGATCATGATCTTCAGATGAGGACCTACTGCTTCGCGAACGCGGGCGAGCCGCTCAATATCTTTTTGCGGGTCAGCAGATCCAACCTTTATCTTCACTGCAGCAAAGCCGCGCCGCGCATACCCCGACACCTCAGCCAGCAGCTCTTCCATGGAATAGCTCAACCACCCGCCGCTGCCATACACAGGAACTTGCTGCTGACAGGCTCCGAGAATCTTCCAGATCGGCTGCCCAAGGCTCTTGCCCCAGGCATCCCACATGGCGATGTTGATTGCTCCGATCGCCCATCGGATCACGCCGCCGTTGCCGAAGTATTCGCTCTCGGCAAGTGCTTTTTCGACGAACAGGCCGGTCTGCCATGTCTCAAACTCCTTTGCGAGCGGGGCAAGATCCCGGAGTGCTCCAGCGATCGCGTGGGGAGAATATTCGAACGCAAGGAGGTTGCTCTCCCCCACGATACCGGAAGCGAGCTCAATGCGAGTGATGATGAAGTCTATGCTCTCGATGGAATGAGTCGCATCGGCGATGCTCCTTGATAAGGGAGACGTAGCTCGAAAAAATTGGATGCTCCGAATGCGGGTAGTCATAGCTTAGGAGTTGGTGGATCACTGACCTGGACTTGTATCTTGGTAAACTCACCTGGATTCGAGTCCCAGTCCTGCATAACAGTGCTTACCTGATCAAGTGAGATGGTGTGCGTTATGGTTTCCGAGATCGGGAATGCATCGTTCTGTAAGACGGCCATCACGTTGAGAAAGTCCTCTGGTGTCGACCCTCGCGATCCCTGGATAGAAAGCTCCTTGAGCAGGAAATGTTTTGTCTCGAAAGGGACTGGGCGGTTCGCATATCCCACATAAACTACGCGCCCAGCATAGCAAACCTCGTCGACCGCAGATAAGAAAGTATCTACTTTGCCAACCGCCTCAATGACCAGATCGGCGCCTTGGCCAGCGGTGAGTTCCAGCAACGATTGGTGCAGGTCAGTTGTAGTGGAGTTGATACCGTCCGTCGCACCGGCCTTACGTGCTAAATCGAGCTTCTGATCGCTCACGTCGACGGCAATCACACGAGCCGCCTGCATTTGCGCCGCACCACAAATTGCCCCCAAGCCAACCACCCCTGTACCGATGACGACTATAGTGTCACCGGGCTGCACGTCTCCGCGAGCGGCAGCGTGAAAGCCCACGGCCAGAGGTTCCACCAGGGCACATGCAGGCGGTTTGAGCGCCGCCGCGTAAAAAAGCCTCCTCCACGAGATGGCGACCAATTCGGTGAGGGCTCCGTCCCGCTGCACGCCAAGCGTTTGATTAAACTTGCATGCGTTGAAGCGCCCCTTTCCGCAAGCCGAGCAAACTCCGCAACTGGTATAGGGAGAACATGTCACGATCATCCCAGGCTTCCACTGCTCCGGAACTTCTGATCCGCATTGCTCGATGACAGCTCCGATCTCATGGCCTGGCACGCGGGGATACGACACGAGGGGGTTCAGACCGCGGTACGTGTTGAGATCCGTGCCGCATAGACCGATCACCAGCACGCGCAACAGAACATCATCAGGACCCACCGCGGGTGCCGTCAGTTCTACGAGCCGCATGCTTCGCGGGGACTGGATAGACATGGCCTTCACGATCTACGAGGCTATCTGAATAGCCGACCGAAACGGAGAGAAACGAATAGCCATGTTTGGGACTGTGCTATAAATTGCTACCATGGTTGTCCCGATTCCAGAAGGTCCTCTGCGACCGCCACCCGGGCGTCCTAGCTGGGGAGGTCAGGGCAATCTGCCTCTGCTCTATCTTGGTTGGGGCACGCGAGATTTCATGCGCGATCCCTTGGTTGTTCACTTCGATCGTGGGGCCGACTATCACATTCTGTTGCGCGGCGAGGTTGTGATAACCACCGGTGCTTCGAAGCTAACGGTCCGCGCGCCGTCCGCACTCATCTTCAATCCCAACTTTCCCTTCGGCATAACGCAATCCAAACGCCAGCCTACTGAAGTACTGGTCTGGATCTGGCAGGGACGACCGCGTCTGAGTGAGCTCCGCCCGACCCACGATAAGTTCCTCACACTCAGCCTCGGCCAGCGGTCCCTCTCCTCCCTAAGCGAGCTGCACACGCGCTGTAGGGACGAAGTCTCCCGCGCCGATTCCCATCTCCCGCAGACGTTACGGGCGTTGCGGCTGCTGGTGGAGGTGGAGATCGCCAGGGGCAGCGCCCCTCTTGCTGCAACGAGTGATGTCCGTTGGAATCTCGCTGCTTCCTGGATGAAAAATAACTTCGCCATCAACGCTCCCATTCCAGCACTTTGCGATTATCTGGGTATGTCTGCCAGCACTCTGCACCGCTTTTTCCAAAGCCAGGTAGGACAAGCGCCCGGCGAGTATTTTCGTGACTTGAAGATGCGCGAAGCTAAGCGGCTCATTCAACAGGAGGGTTGGCAGGTGAAAGCTGCGGCTTATCACCTCGGCTACAGCCATCCCAACGACTTGAGCCGTAGCATGAGAACCTGGCTACGTTCTCGAAGCAGCCGGACCGAAGAATCGTCGTAGTCCCTTCGTCGCTCGCAATTAGATTCACCAAGAAGATAGGGAGCCGTTCGCCAACAGTCCGTTCAGGACAACTCAGAGCGGTCCATGACGACCTCCCCTTGGATTTCCACGACAATCACATTAGCCATGACGTCAGGTGCGTATTGCGGTGCGTGCACCGTGCGCTTTCCTTGGGCGTCGACCGTGACGGGCAGACTTGTCCGATCCGGATCACTGAGCAGATAAGCGCGGGCGATCGCATTGCTGAAGGGCGGAAGCTTGAGGTCGCGAGCCCATCGAAAGCATACGAAGTTGAGTCTGCCTGGTTTGGTCGTACACCGCCATTGGTCGAAGTTGTAGCTGTAGGTTCGACCCTTCGCATCTTCGACAGGGCCTATGTAACCCTTGAAGCCTTCGCCGAACGGCGAGCGCCCCGCACCGTAGACTGCATCTCCGTTCACCTTCAGCCATCGGCCAACAGTCAACAAAGTGTTGACGGCTACCACCGGAATCGCGCCGAGCGCATTCGGGCCTACGTCCAGCAGATAGTTGCCGCCTTTGCTGACGATGTCGGGCAGGTTGAAGATGACCTGACTGGGCGCCTTGTAGTCAGCATCATTTTGATCGAACCCCCAGCTATGATTCAGTTCAGCCGGAGTCTCCCAATCGCCTCGAATACCGTCAGACGGTATGCCGTTGTCGCCCGTGGTTGTGTAGTCGCCGGGCACACCCAGGCGGCCGTCGATCAAACAGCCGGGCTGAAGTGAATGGACGAGGTCCACGATCCTCTTTCCACGTTGTTGCTGGTCCATCGCGTTGGGCGTGTCGAAAAACAGTTCACAGACAGGCCCGTATTGTGTCAGCAACTCCCTGATCTGCGGCTGGACTTTATTCTTCAGATAGTGGTCAAACGCACCGTTGAGGTTCTTTGCGTCATCGCTTCAAAGTCCCACGTATTTCCCATCCCGCCGGGTCATGCCAGTCAAACGGCTGCGAATAGTAGAAGCCCAACCTGATCCCGTTCCGGGCACAAGCTTTGGCAAGCTCCATACATGGGTCGCGATGAAATGGTGTCGCATCGTACACGTTGTAAGAAGAGACGCGGGACCGATACATCGCAAAGCCATCGCCGTGTTTGGCGGTGATGACGATGTACTTCATCCCCGCGTCCTTTGCCATCTGTACCACTGTTGAGCGTTGAACTGCACCGGGTTGAACTGCCTGGCCAGTTGCTCGTATTCGCCCACAGGAATACGCGCGTGAGCCATGATCCACTCGCTGCTGATGCGAACTGGTTTCCCCTTCCGCACGCCGGCCGGAGCCGCGTACCGCCCCCAATGCAGGAATAGCCCGTACTTGGCCTCGCGGAACCAGGCCATTTTCTCCTCGTGGGTTGCGGGCGCAGGCGGCGGCGGAGGTAAAGCTGACTCCTTTGGCGACCTCTGTGTCAACATCCGCGGCTGCTTCACGCAAGCGGCGGCAACAGTAAGACCAGCTTGGTACACAAATCGACGACGATTGAGATTCGGCATTCAGAGGGGCTCCATTCCGGCTAGATAATATTGACGCGGAGACCGATTACGATGTCCGCGACTGCCTCCATCTTGCGAATGGTCACATGTGTGACCGTTCGTGAAGGCTCTTACAGCACGATGGATTAGCTCTGAGAAAGACCTCCACGGATGAGAGGAAACAGCTAGCAAATTCGGTCTTATCTCAAGAGAAGGCTAGGTCATTACCATTGACCATCGATCTGGGGTGCCTGTAACGTTCCAGTCGCGGCGTCGTCATGGCAGACGCTCTGTCCACTCTGAATCAACTATGGCTAAAATCCATCATCTCTTGCTGATCGGCACGACAGCTCTTAGTTCGCTAGCGCATCGTCAGACGCCTTACGACGCTTCGGTGGTTCATTCTTCGCCGGGCATCAGACCAGAGGCGCTTGGGCCAGTGGCGAAAGGGACTGGGTTTGCGATGCACGGCTACTTTGTCTGGGACGGCTCGGTCATCAAGGTCGGCAACCACTATGACATGTTCGCCTCGCGCTGGCCGACCGCTACGACGTTCCCCGATGGATACCGGCAACACTCTGAGATTGTGCGCGCTGAGGCCTCCCGACCCGAAGGCCCATATTTGTTCAAGGAAGTTGTGATCGGGGGCCGCGCGGCTGGCAAATGGGATAGCTCCTCGGCGCATAATCCCGCCATCTACAAAGTAGGCGGCACGTTCGTCTTGTTCTACATCGGAAGCGATATCGGCTCGCGCTACCGGCAGATTGGAATTGCCACCGCACCATCCGTGGCCGGGCCATGGACGCGGCGCGACAAGCCACTGGACCTTGGTTTGAACGTCGACGCAAACAATCCTGCCGCCTGGATCGAGCCCGACGAAGCCTTCTCCGACGGCGCTCAGATCAAGGTGG
>CAZZYB010000008.1:0-807 GCA_964658125.1 uncultured Acetobacteraceae bacterium
CGGGGGCGTAGCGGACGAGGACGGCCGCGGCGAGGGTGACGAAGTTCAGGACGTCGAAGCTGCCGAGGCCGTCGGCCTTCCAGAGACGCCAGGCGAGCATGATGGGGAAAGCTACTTCGTCGAGCTGGATGCCGGTCCAGTAGGGGGTTCCGTCGATCCAGAAATTTTGCGCGAAGCCGCCGTCGGGGCGCTGGGTGCAGGCGAGGTAGACGAGGGCGCGGCAGGCGGTTTCAGTGCGTCCGCAGGCGAGGAGCGCGGTGGCGGACTGGACCATGTCGCGGGTCCAGACGAGATGGTAGCCGCCGAGGTCGTCATCGGATTTCGCGGAGCCCCAGGGGATGGAGGCGGAGGCGATGAAGGCTCCGGAGTAGGTCTTGTCTTCGTGCGCGAGGATGGTGTTGTGGCTGACGCGCATGAGGCGGCCGTTGTCGGTGGAGACGGAGGCGAGGCGCTCGGGCGAGGCGGCGCGGTGCCACTGCTCGATGAAGCGCTTGCGGTGTAGCTCGTAGGGCGTGGAGAGCGATTGCGCCATGCCGGCGAGGGCGGAGTGGTGGCCTTCGCCGAGTGCGATTGCGATGGTAAATTGACGGGTTTTCGATAGGTCGATTTCGCCCATGAGCGCGAGGTTGCCGTTGAGCGCCTGTCCGAAGTTCCAGGTCATTTTGCCATTGGCGCGAAGGTCCTGAAAGCCGTCGCTGGAGCCGACGTAGCCGCAGCTTGAACGCGAGAAGCCGCAGTCGGCACCGAAGGCGAGGGAGACGTTGTTCTTCCACGCGAGCATGGCGCGGCGGCCGGCTACGTTGATGG
>CAZZYB010000008.1:817-23641 GCA_964658125.1 uncultured Acetobacteraceae bacterium
GGAGTTGCCTTCGCCGCCGCCGTCGAGATGAGGCGCGAGCAGGGCGTAGCATTTCAGCTTGGAGAGGAGGGCTTCTTCGCCTTCGATTTTGACGTTCATCAGGACGACGGGATGGTGCGGATCGGCGATGAACTCCTTGGTGACGGTGTAGCGGCCGTTGAGGTCGCTGGCGACTACGCGGACGGCGAGCGCGTCGGGGTCGATGTGGTGGAAGTCGTACTCGAAGTCGCGTTTCTCTTCGTGGAAGAAGGTTTCACCGTCGGTGAAGAGCAACTCCATGTCGCGGGTCTGCGGGCGGTCGATGGTGGGGAAATAGATTTCGTTCAGCGTGCCGTGCGACATGGTGAACCAGATCCGGCTAGAAGCGGCGTAGGCCGTGGCGACGGCGTCTTTCTTGCTCGAGGTCCAGCGTGGTGGCAGGCCGGGGCTTCCAAAGGCCGGGCCGTCGTCGTCCAGCCAGCGATACGATCCGCTTAATGCGCTCATGTTGGCTATTAGAACCCAGACTGCGGCATTGCGAATGCGGAGTTCCGCGCGGGGCGCACGAAATTTACCACGATCCGTTATTCTTGGCGTGCATCCAATAGTGCGCGCGGACAATTTCGCCCACCGCAAACCTTTGAGACGACAAGGAGATCTACCGTGCCCTTTGAACTTCCTCCCCTTCCCTATGACTACGCTGCGCTCGAACCCACCATCGACGAAGCGACGATGAAGCTGCATCACGACAAGCATCACCAGACTTACGTCACGAACCTGAATGGCGCGGTCGAGAAGTATCCCGATCTGGGCAACAAGACGCCGGAGGAACTTGTGTCCGACCTGGCCAGTGTTCCCGAGGATGTGCGTCCGGTTGTGCGTAACAATGGCGGCGGGCACGTGAACCACACCATGTTCTGGCAGATCATGAAGCCGGGCGGCGGCGGCGATCCTACCGGCAACATTGCCACGCAGATCAATGCCGACTTTGGCAGCTTCGAGGACTTCAAGAAGAAGTTCAACGAGACGACGGCGAAGCAGTTCGGCGCGGGCTGGGGCTTCCTGGTGTGGAAGGGTGGCAAGCTGGAGATCGTTACCAAGCCCAACCAGGACTCGCCGCTTTCGGATGGGCAGTACCCCATCCTGGGCAACGACGTCTGGGAGCATGCTTACTACCTGAAGTACAACAATCGCCGGCCTGATTATCTTGCGGCGTGGTGGAGCGTTGTGAATTGGGAAGAGATCAACAAGCGGTTTGAGCAGGCCCAGAAGTAAAGAATCGAAGCTACAAGAGAGCGCCCCAATTCCCGGCTTTCGGCGGGGATTGGGGCGCTTTTCTCAGGGTGCACTTCGGGAGTTCGTGCGAGGTCTAAACTAAATGACGGATATGGGCTGCGCTGGTCGATGATCGAACGGTTTAGCGTCCTCGACGGCGAACTCAGCGTCTCACCTGTACGTGAAGTAATTCCCTTGAGGCGATTATGTGGATTGTCCGGCTGGCGTTACGCCGCCCTTACACCTTTGTCGTGGTGTCGCTGCTGATCCTGATCCTCGGGATCGCGGCTGCAATTCAAACGCCCAAGGACATCTTCCCGTACATCGATATTCCTGTTGTCACTGTTGTCTGGACGTACGGCGGCCTGACCCCGAACGAAATGGAAGGCCGCATCGTCACCGTGTGCGAGCGCGCCATGACGACGACCGTCAATGACATTGAGCACACCGAATCCGAGAGCTACCAAGGCGTCTCGGTTATCCGGGTCTACTTCCAGTCGACCGTGAATGTTGAACTGGCGCTGTCTCAGATCACGTCGATCGTGCAGACGATCGTGCGCGTGCTGCCACCGGGAACGACGCCGCCGGCGATCATCAAGTACGACGCGTCTTCCGTGCCGATCCTGCAACTGGGGCTAAGTGGCGAAGGCCTCACCGAAAGCGATCTTTACGACTTCGGCGTCAACTTCATTCGACCGCGGCTCGCGATCGTGAAGGGTGCTTCGGTCCCTCAACCTTATGGCGGCAAGGTTCGCCAGATCATGGTGGACACCGACCCCAACCTGCTCTTCTCGCATCATCTTTCGGCGACCGACGTTTCGACCGCGATGGGCCAGCAGAACCTGATTCTTCCCGCCGGCACCGCGCGGCTGGGTGACAAGGAGTTCGTCGTCAAGATGAACTCGTCGACCAGCACGATCTCCGCGCTGAACGATCTGCCGATTCGCGCGAGCAACGGTGCGGTGGTTTTCATCAAGGACGTCGCTCAGGTTCACGAAGGTTTCGCGACGCAGACCAACGTGGTGCGGCAAAATGGCAAGCGTTCCACGTTGCTGGTGATCCTCAAGAACGGCAAGACGTCAACGCTCGACATCGTGTCGCAGGTTAAGGCCGCGATACCGCGCCTCACCGCCGGCCCGCCGGAGCTGAAGGTCGAGCCGCTCTTTGACCAGTCGCTCTTTGTGCGCAGCTCGATCAACGAAGTGGTACGCGAAGCTTCTATCGCGGCGCTGCTCACCGGCCTGATGATCCTGCTTTTCCTCGGGTCGTGGCGTTCGACGATCATCGTCTGTATCTCGATCCCGCTGTCCATTGCGACGTCGCTGATTATCCTCAGCGCTCTCGGGGAGACGATCAACGTGATGACGCTCGGCGGGCTTGCGCTGGCGGTGGGCATCCTGGTGGACGATGCGACTGTAGAGATTGAAAATACGCATCGCAACATGGCGGAGAAGAAACCGCTTACGCGAGCTATTCTCGACTCGGCGCAGCAGGTTGCCGCGCCGGCTTTTGTTTCGACACTGTCGATCTGCATCGTGTTCATCCCAGTCGTGCTGCTGACCGGAGCGGCGAAGTTTTTGTTCACGCCGCTGGCTATGGCGGTGGCGTTTGCGATGATGGCGAGCTACTTCCTGTCGCGAACGCTGGTGCCGACGATGATGCACTTTCTGCTGGGCAAGGAGATCAAGCTTTACCAGGATCTTGGCTACGCGGAGGCCGAAGAGAAACGCAACTTCATCTGGCGGTGGCACTCCAAATTCGAACGCAAGTTCGAGCGGATGTCGCACCACTACAAACGGCTGCTGGAGTGGTGCCTGGATAACGCCGCGATCACGCTGACCATGTTCGGCGTCTTCATCCTGCTGTCGCTTCCGTTGATCTTCTTTATCGGGCAGGACTTTTTTCCGTATGTCGATTCCGGCCAGATGCGGCTGCATGTCAACCCTCCGCAAGGGCTGCGGCTCGAGGACTCCGAGCAATACTTCGCCCGCATCGAGCAGGAGATTCGCCAGATCATTCCGCCCGATCGCATCGATATGGTGATCGACAACATCGGTCTGCCAAACGGTGGCATCAATCTCGCGTTTTCGAACTCGTCGACCATCTCCAACTCCGACGGCGAAATCCTGATCGCCCTCAAGCCCGGGCCGCGCGAGACGCAGGACCTGATGCGTAGGCTGCGCAGCGATCTGGGGCAGAAATTTCCCGGAGCCACGTTCTTCTTCACGCCGGCGAACATTACGAACCAGATTCTGGACTTCGGTCTGCCTGCGCCGATCGATGTGCAGGTGATCGGCCGCGGCAAGAATAACTACGAAGTCGCGACGAAGCTGATGAAGCAGATCGCCGCTATCCCCGGCACTGCGGACGTGCATATTCATCAGGAAGTCACCTATCCGACGATGCAGGTGAACGTCGACCGCAGCAAGGCGCGGCAGATCGGTTTGACGCAGCAGGATGTGGCGCAGTCGATGCTGATCTCGCTGACCGGCACGCTGCAGACAGCGCCGAACCAGTGGCTGAACCCGGTGAACGGCGTGAACTACCAGGTGGTTGTGCAGACGCCGCAATACCGTGTGGATTCGCTGCAGGCGCTGGCGCGGACACCGATCACGTCACCGCAAGGCAACACGACGCAACTGCTCGGCAACCTCGCAACGTTCCGCCGCGACCAATCGCCTATCATCGTCGACCACTACAACATTCAGCCGGTCTTCGATATCTACGCCGATGTAGACCGGCGCGATCTAGGTGGCGTCGCTTCGGAGATTCGCAAGATCATGGCGGACACGCAGAAGACGTTGCCCAACACGACGACGCTGGACCTACGCGGCGAAGTGAAAACGATGACGGATTCGTTTACGCGGCTCGGCATCGGCATCATCTTCGCAATGCTGCTGGTTTACATGCTGATGGCGGTCAACTTCCAGAGCTGGCTCGATCCGATGATTATTCTGATGGCGATTCCGTGTGCGTTCTGCGGCATTCTGTGGATGCTGTTCGTCACGCAAACTACGTTCAACGTGCCATCGCTGATGGGGGCGATCATGACGATCGGCGTCGCTACTGCCAACTCCATCCTGATGGTGGTTTTTGCGAACGACGAACGCCTGGCCGGCAAGAGCCAGTATGAAGCTGCCTTGAACGCAGGCCACACGCGCCTGCGGCCCGTCATCATGACGGCGCTGGCGATGATTATAGGCATGCTGCCGATGGCGCTTGCGCTGGGCGAGGGTGGTGAACAGAATGCGCCGCTGGGGCGCGCGGTGATCGGCGGCCTGATGTTCGCGACTGTTGGAACATTGTTCATCGTGCCCGTGATCTACTCGCTGCTGAAGAAGCACAAGCCCATCGATTACACCAGAGAGATCGACCACGAAGAGCATGAAGGCGAACCGCCTCATGCAGCACAGGAGCAGCCTGCCTAATGGCCGACGAGAGATATCGGATAGATCCTTCGCACGAACTTCCGCTGCCGGAAGAGCAGCGCCCCGAGGCGCTCGGGCGGCAGTTTGCCGAACCGTCGTTAGTCGAGTCTCAAAAGCTTGGCGAATCGTTTGCCGACCCGAATGCGCTGGACGATCAGCGCCTGGGTAAGGCGTTTGAAGAGAGCAACTCAAGCCGCAAGAAGAAGCCGAAAGAGCGGCTGCATAAGCCGAAGAACCGCAAGGTGCTTTACGTCTTCATTGCCTGCGTGGTGGTGTTCTTCCTGGCCGTCTTCGTCATTAGTTTCCTGCGACTGCACTCGCGCAATAAAGAGACGCAAAAGGAAGCCGACGCACGGAAGAACGCCGATCCCGTTGTTGAGGTCACACGTGTGCAGCGGGCGCCTGCGGGCGGCGGGCTGGTTATTCCCGGCACTACAAACGCGCTTACAGAAGCGTTCGTTTACGCTCGCGCCAACGGTTACCTGCAGAAGCGCTTCGTCGACATCGGGGACCGTGTTCGCAAGGGCCAATTGCTCGCGATTGTTGACGCTCCCGACCTCGATCAGCAGGTGGATCAGGCGCGCGAGCAGGTTCGTCAAGCGGAGTCGCAGTTGAATCAGCAGCGCGCGCAGTTGGCGCTGACGAAGGTGACGGTCGAGCGTTATCGCGTGCTGGTTGCGAAGGGCGTGTTCTCTCGCCAGGAAGGCGATCAGCGCGAGGCTGACTTTGCTTCACAACAAGCGAATGTCGCGTCAGCTGAACGCAATGTGGAAGCCTTCAAAGCCAACCTGCGGCGCGTGATTGCGCTGCAAAGTTATGAGCGCGTTACGGCGCCGTTTTCCGGCGTCATTACGCAGCGCAACGTCGATGTTGGCGCGTTGATCTCGGGTTCGGGCTCGGCTGGCGGAGCTGCGAGCGGGCCATCGCCGCAGGGGCAGGCGTCGTCGTCCGGCGGATCGACGCAAGCGGGCCAGTCCAATAACGCGGGATCTTCGGGCAGCATCAACCAGGCCGCAACGTCGTCGGCGACACCGGGACAGGGTGGACCTCTGTTCGGCATTGCGCAGGTGGAGCGACTGCGGATTCTTGTTTCTGTACCTGAAGGCTATGCGGCCAGCGTCCACACCGGTGTGCAGGCGAAGCTCAACTTC
Organism: uncultured Acetobacteraceae bacterium; assembly: GCA_964658125.1. Classification (GTDB taxonomy): domain Bacteria; phylum Acidobacteriota; class Terriglobia; order Terriglobales; family Acidobacteriaceae; genus Granulicella. Next base: position 6,651 of record CAZZYB010000008.1, read on the forward strand.
CAGGAGTTTCCGCAGAAGACTTTTACGGGCGAGGTCACACGCACTTCCGGTTCGCTGGACCAGAACACGCGCACGCTGCTGGCGGAAGTGCAGGTCGACAACCGCGACGGCTCGCTGATGCCGGGCATGTATGCGGTGGCGACGTTTCCACCGACGGTGGGCGCTTCGCCGCTCCTGGTGCCGGGTGATGCTGTGGTGATCCGCGGCGATAAGCCCACGGTTGCGACTGTGGTCGATGGCAAGGTCCGCGTCATCCCTGTCACGCTGGGCCGCGATTATGGTCCGTCTGTCGAGGTGCTCAACGGTCTGCGCGAAGGCGACATGATCGTTACAAACGTAACCGACGATGTGCGCGACGGCGTTAAGGTACACGCTGAGTTCAGCCCAACACAGCAGGGAGCAACGCAGCAGAAGCCCGACCAGAGTCAGCCTCCCGGCGGCAACACACAGTATGGCAACCAGAGCATTACGGATCAAAACATGCAGGGGAAACCGGGCCAGCAGAATCAGAAGGGGAGCGGCAAGCAGGGCGGCAAGACCGACTCCGGGAGCAAGCCCTGATGCGCCGCGATCGTAGGGTTGCGTGGTGTAAGCGGCTGGTCGTCGCCTGCGCGCTTGCGCCGCTCGCTTATGGGCAGCAGGCCGTCGCGCCGCCGTCGCCGCAGCAGCAAACAGAGCCTCTACGCGCGGGCCAGAGACAGGAAACCGCAAACAGCCCCCAGCAGCCGCGCGGTGCAACGACGCAGCCCGACTTCCCGCAGGTGCCTCCGATTGCGACGTTCGTGGCGAACCCTGAGCCCGCGGTTGAATTACAGAAGATCGTAGACAGCAATCGTCAGCCGACGCGCGAGGCGCCTACGGGCCTGCGGCCGAATTTTCTCAACTTCTTCGGGCCGTACCGGCGTCCGCATGTTCCGCCGCTTTTTGCGGGAGACGCTACGCGACTCAACGGACTTATCCGCGACAGCAAACTTTTTCTGACGCTCAACGATGCGATTGCGCTGGCGCTGGAAAACAATCTTGACGTTGAGGCGGAGCGCTACAACATTGTGCTGGCGCAGACCGACATTACGCGAGCGGCGGGTGGTGGCAATCTTCGCGGCATCGACTACGCCGTGCAGCAGCCGCCTAACGGCGTCGGCGGGCCGGGCAGCCCGCTGCTGAATTCAGCGACCACAAATCCTAACCCGACCACACCGGCGATCACCGACCTTACGTCGCTGAACTCTACGAATCCGGTTACGCAGAATCTTTCGGAAGCCGGTACGAGCGCGACTTACTCTCCGGGGCCTAACGTGCCGCTGTTCGATCCGCAATTGATTGGCGAGCTCGGATATTTGCGGCGTAGCAACACGGTGAGTCTGACCAACACGACGGGCTCGACTGGGACGGGCACAGGCACGGGCAGTACCGGAGTGGGAGGTGTGAGCCAGCCGGGTGCGCTGGACTTTGTTGAGACGAATGTGGCGTATCTGCAGGGCTTTTCGAGCGGCGCCCAGTTGGAAGCTACTGTGAATAACGACTCGCAGGTGATCAACGGATCGACTTCGTCGCTGGATCCGTTGCACGCTCCAAGCACGTCGGTGACGCTGACACAGCCACTGCTTCGCGGCCGCGGGCGCGATGTGAACCTTCGCTTCATCCGCATTGCGAGGCTGGATAACAAGGTGTCGCGGCTGCTGTTCGAGCAGCAGGTGCTCGATACGATTTACGGGACGTCGCGGTTGTATTTTGATCTCGTCTCGCTGGGTGAAAATGTTTCTGTAAAGCAGGAAGCGCTGCGGGCTGCGACGAAGCTGCGCGATGACGATAGGGACCAGGTTGAGCTTGGCACGCTGGCGCCGATTGAGCTGACTCGGGCGGAGGCGCTTGCCAGTTCGAGCGAGTATGACCTTATCCAGGCGCAGGGACTTTACCGCCAGCAGGAAGTCATTCTCAAAACGCAATTGCTGCGAACCGCTTCACCGGTGTTCTCGGCGAGCTTCACTGAGATCGTTCCGACCGATCGCATCGTTGTTCCCGACCAGTTTACGAACCTGAACGTGAACGAATTAATAGCGCAGGGACTGGCACGCCGCCCCGATCTTGCGCAAGCCGGGCTGCAGATCGAAAGCGGGAAGATCAGCGCGAATGCGAGCCGCAACGCTGCGCTGCCGCAACTGAATTTGTATGCGAATGTGGAGACGCGCGGCAGTACGGAGCAGGCGTACGACACGCTGGGGTCAACCGGGACGGGGCTGCCTACTCCTCCGGCAAATCTTGCGGTTGGCGGTCTGCGGACGTCGACGATCTACCAGGCTGGCGTGCAGTTGACGCTGCCGCTGCGGAACCGGGTTGCGAGTGCGGATGCGGCGCGGGATGCGGTGCAGCTTCGCCAGGTGCAGGTTCGCACGGAGAAGCTTGCCGCCCAGGCTCGCGAAGAAATTGAAGCGGCGGTGGTGGCGGTGGAGACGGCGCAGGCGGGGTATCGTGCGGCTGCCAAGAGCCGCGACTATCAACAGCAGTTGCTGGATGCGGAGCGGGATAAGCTGTCGGTGGGGCAGTCTACGGACCTGCTGGTGTTGCAGAATGAGGCGTATGTGGCGCAGGCTCGTTCGACGGAAATCGCCGCGCGGAGTAATTGGATGAAGGCTCATATTGAGCTGGATCGAGCGCTTGGGAATTTGCTTGAGAAGAATCACATTGAGCTGGACGATGCGGTCAGCGGTAAGCTGCCGTAGCCGTGCACTGCGGACGTGATACGGTTTCGGCATGAAAGTTTTACAGCTCGTTGTGCTCTTCGGGATGATCTGGCTCCCGGCACGCCTTTCAGGGGCAGCACAGGCTTCGATGGGGACGGGAGAAGCGGGCAATTGTGGCCACCGCTATGTTGTCTCTCCGATAGGCCGCGAATACCCGGGCAGTCTGAACGAAGAAGGCCCATCGGACAAAGAAGTATTTGCCGGAAACTCGAAATTGGCGAGGGTGGGCAATCCCGAAGCCGCTTTTCAACTTGGTTTGGCATACATGCAGGGCGTAGGCACGAGCCAGAATCTTGCTCTCGCGGAGCACTCGTTTGAAGTGGGTGCGGTGAAGCCGGAAGACAAGAGCATGGTGGGCTCGTTTTACGGAAGCGGCTACTGCTTCGCGCGTGACGTCAGTAAAGCTGCGCGATGGCTGGAAGCCGCCGGACGCCCCGGAGACCTGTTTCAGCTGGCGGAGATTTATCGCGATAGCATGCCATCGCAAGTACACGAAGCAGCGGCACTCTATGTCCGGTTGCTCACGATGACCGGTGCGCCGGAGGTGAGGCGAGCACAGATGGAGCTTGGGAATCTCGTGATCGACGGCAAGTACTCGGCTGGCGAAGAGGCTGCGGGGCACGCGCGCAACCTGGAGTGGGCTCGCGTGATTACCCAGGAGCTCCTCGGGCAGGAAGAGTACAAGATTGCCGTGGACTACTCTGTGGGAAGGCCAGGGCTTCCGAAGGATGACGCCATGTGGCTGGCTTTCTGCCGGCGCGCCGCACGCTACAACATCGATCTTGCCCAGGAGAATTATGCCCGCGCGATTTCAAATAAAGAGATTGAAGGCGCTTCTCCGTTCGAAGGTTACGCGTGGATGCGGCTGGCATCGGATAAGCATAGTGCGGACAAAGCCACAGTCAGACAGCTGGAACAGCATATGTCGCCGCAGCAACTGGAAACGGCTAATTCAATCTTCGAAGGTCTTGTGCTGACGCGCCAGCAATCGGGGGCTTACTATCCCGCCAACGATCCGCTCAACCGCCCGAGCGCGACGCAGCTTGCGGCGATGCCGCAGAACGATCCTGACGTCCAGTTGCGGAGGGCTTTCACGCTGGAATCCAGCAACAGCGGGTCGGGATACGAGGAAGCGATGCTGCTTTATAAAACCGTGCGCGATCGCCGAAAGATGGATGTTCGCGTTCGCTTAGGGATCGAATATCTCAATGGCAGTGACGGCATGGCGCGAGATGCCGCTATTGCGCGCTTCTGGTTCGAGATCGCCGCAAGAGAAGGCTCAAAGGAAGCCAGTGTTCTTCTGAGCGAAATGGGCGTTCCAGTACCTGCGCCCTATGCGGCTCAAACCACCCTCGGGATCACAGGCGGTTCCGCCGGACAGGAAAGGCCGATACACATCGGAGGCTTGGTACACCCGCCGACGGTGATTTACCAGGCAACACCGAAACTTACAGGGGCGGCTAGAAGAATGGCACATCAGGCAACGTGCAGCTCTATCTCGTGGTGGACCGAATGGGATCGCCTCAACACATCCGGGTCGTGAAGGGCCTTGGCAGCGGGCTGGATGAAGCGGCGGTGGAGGCTGTACAGAAGTACAAGTTTGCACCGGCGACGATGAACGGGCAGCCTGTCGTTGTGGATCTGTACATCGAGGTGAACTTCAAAATCGTTCCCTGAAACAAGAAGCTTGATCGTGTCATAGCTTCAACGAAAACGCCCTCCCTTGGAGGGCGTATCTGTTCGCTCAGAGTAAAAGCTATTCCAGCGTTGTGCCGCCGCGGGTGCCCTTGGGGCGGCGGTTGGATTGCAGGATTTTCTTGCGCATGCGGAGGCTCTTGGGGGTCACTTCTACGAGTTCGTCTTCGGCGATGAACTCGATGGATTGCTCGAGCGTCAGCTGCTTGTACGGCACCAGGCGGACAGCGTCGTCTGAACCCGAAGCGCGCATGTTGGTCAGCTTCTTTTCGCGGACGCAGTTTACGTCGAGATCGTTATCGCGCGAGTGCTCGCCGATGATCATACCTTCGTAGACTTCAACGCCGTCGCCAAGGAACAGGATGCCGCGCTCCTGAATGCCATCGAGCGCATACAGCGTCGTGACGCCTTGGCGGTCGGAGATCAGCGCGCCAGAAGGACGCTGCGGAATCTCGCCCGAGTAGGGAATGTACGGCCCGGCAATCGAGTTCATGATGATGGTTCCGCGAGTCTCGGTGAGCATTTCGTTGCGCAGGCCGATGAGGCCTCGCGACGGCACCTTGAACTCCATGCGGACGCGGCCGGAGCCGTGATTCGCCATCTTCGACATTTCGCCTTTTCTCGGTCCGAGGCGTTCAATGACGGTTCCGACGAAGCTTTCCGGGACGTCGATGGAGAGGAGTTCTGACGGCTCCATCAACTCGCCGTCGACCCGCTTGGTGACGATCATCGGGCGCGAGACCATGAGCTCGAAGCCTTCGCGGCGCATCATTTCGATGAGCACGGAGAGCTGGAGTTCACCGCGGCCGAGGACCTTGAAGTTGTCCGGTGTGCCCGTGTCTTCGACGCGGATTGAGACGTTGGTGAGCAGTTCGCGTTCGAGGCGCTCCTTGATGTTGCGCGAGGTGACGAGCTTGCCTTCGCGGCCTGCGAAAGGGCCGTTGTTGACAGAGAAGACGATGGCGATGGTGGGCTCGTCGATGGCGATGATCGGTAGTGGCTTGGGGTCTTCGAGCGCGCAGAAGCTCTCGCCGATGGTGATCCCGGGAATGCCGGCGACGGCGATGATGTCGCCGACGGTGGTCTCGTCGGTGTCGACGCGCTTGAGGCCGTCGAAGGTGAAGAGCTTGGTGATCTTGACGGTTTGCAGGGTGCCATCGATGCGGGAGAGGTTGATCTCCTGGCCGTTCTTGAGCGTGCCGTTGAAGACGCGCGCGATGGCGAGGCGGCCGAGGTACTCGGAGTAGTCGAGGTTGGTGACAAGGACCTGGAGGTCGCCGTCGGCGGTGCCGGGGGCCGCCGGGATGGTCTGGAAGATGAGCTCGAAGAGGGGCTGCAGATCGGTGCCCGGTGTGGCCAGGTCCAGAGTGGCGGTGCCGAGTTTGCCGTTGGTGTAAATGACGGGGAACTCGAGGACGGCTTCATCGGCGTCGAGGTCGATGAAGAGGTCATAGACTTCGTTCAGGACTTCCTGCGGGCGGGCGTCGGGGCGGTCGATCTTGTTGATGACGACGATGGGCGTGAGCTTGGCTTCGAGGGCCTTCGAGAGCACGTAGCGCGTCTGCGGCAGGGGCCCTTCGGAGGCATCGACGAGGAGGACTACGCCGTCGACCATCTTGAGGGCGCGCTCTACTTCACCGCCGAAGTCGGCGTGGCCCGGTGTGTCGACGATATTGATCTTCGAGCTCTTGTAGTGGATCGCGGTGTTCTTGGCGAGGATGGTGATGCCGCGCTCGCGTTCAAGGTCGTTGGAGTCCATCACGCGTTCGGCGACGGCTTCGTTCGCGCGGAACGTGCCGGACTGGCGGAGCATGGCGTCAACGAGCGTGGTCTTGCCGTGGTCGACGTGAGCGATGATGGCGATATTACGGATGGCTTCGGCGGTATTCTGGGTACTCACTGCTGAGGGGTTTCCTATCTGGACGGGCTGAATAGGCGCTGGAGTTGTCGGTGGGATAAATCCGCGAAAAGCGCGTCCTTACCAGTTTACCGCACTGGAGCGATCATTGGGCAGCGGAACTCATTTAGCACGGCCAAAGCTCCAACAGCGGGCTACAGCTTGGCGGCTTCCGCCTTGGCCTGTTCGAGCACCGGAATGAACGCGTCAGCATCCTTCCATAGCGTGAGGAAGTCGTTGTAGGCGGCCTTCGCCCTTGCGGGGTCGCCGCTCATTGAGTACGCACGTGCAAGCTGGAGGTGGGCGAGTGCGCCGATGGGGTCGGCGATGACCATGCCGCGGTGGGCGAGGATTTTTTCGAACTCGATGGCGGCCTCGCCACCGCGGTGCTGGGCCATGTACGCGTTGCCGCGCATGTAGACGGGGTAAAGCGGACCGTAAAGCCCGAGGAAGGCGCTGGGCGGCAATCCCAGCTCGAAGGGCGCATTCTTTTGCAGCATTTCGAGAGCCCTGGCTGGCTCATGATGGTTGAGCGCCAGCTGGGCGCGGAGCGTTGGGATGTAGTTGAACTGCGCGACCGTATCCTGCGGGAAACGTTTGTCGAGGTCGGCGGTCAGCTTCTCACTTTGAGCAGAGTCTCCTGCCAGCGCGAGAGCCAGGGCGGCACCGTACTGCGCGTCGCGTCCCCTGGAAAGCGCGAGCGCCGCATTGGCGGCATGCCGAGCTTCGATGGCGTTGCCGTAAAAGGCTTCGCGCAGAGCTTCGCCGGTCGCGAATGCCGCGGCTCGCTCTTTTTGCGAGGCCTGCGTGGCCAGCTCCACTGCGCGACGGGAGACTTCGCTCGCCGCGCGCAGATGGCCGCTGTAGGCCAGCTCGAAGGCTTCCATTTCGGCAAGCAGATCCTCTCCTCCGGCCCGTCCTCGCGCCTGGGCTGCGATACGGGACATCGCCGCCTGATCTCCACGGAGGAAAGCGATCTGGAAGCGGACGAGCAGGAATTCCGGTATGTCGAGCTCATGTGCGGCGGCGCGATCCAGCACCTCAGCGGCATCGGCGAGGCGGTCGACGCTCACGTAATTGCCGGCCAGCAGGTTGTATCCGAAGCCGATTTCGGGATCGGCTTCGATGATCTTTTTCGACTCCGCGAGGGCGTTATCGTACTGGCCCAGCACGGGGTAGACCATGCCGGCGAGGAACCCATGAATGTTGGCGTCGCGCGGGTAGACCTGGGTGTCGAGAAGGCAGGTCTGGCGGGCCTTTTCGAGGTCTCCGGTGACGACGAGGTGGTAGGAGGCGGTGATAAAGAACCTTTCGCGGTCGTTGGTGCGGGCGCGTAACGCGTATGCCCGTTCAGTGGCATCAGCCGCCAGGGCTGACTCTCCGAGGTCGCCATACAGCCGCCCTATCATGGCGTAGGCCATGGCGAAATGGTCGTCGAGGGCGACCGCGCGCTGCATCAACGGCAACGCGTCGGCGCTGCCAGTCGAGTACAGCACCCGGAAAGCCGCGCTGTAGGCCTTCAGTGCTTCGAACGAAAGGGTGGTGGCCTCCGGGAGCGGCGTATTGTGTGCCTGCACGGTGGCCAGCGACTCGCCCATCTGCGTTCTGAACTTGATGGCGATCTGGCTGAGCGCTTTGAGTACGTCTTCCTTCTTTTCTGCCTGGACCTGTTGGTCGGCGAGGACCTTTTGTGTGCGGCAGTCGCGGGCTCGGAGACCGAGGACGTACTGGGTGCCGAGCTTTACGATGGAGCCTTCGAGGACGGCGGCGCTTCCGCTGCGCTGGCAGATTTCGAGAGCGGTTTGGGCGGTCAGAGACGTGTCGGCTGGTTTCCCCATCAGCGCGAGCATCTGCTGAATGCGCTCTCCGGACAGGAGGCTGAGTAAGGGTGACTGCTCAAGCTGGATCGCCATACCCTGGCGGAGCGTGTCATCGAAGACAGGGTCGCCGGTGGAGTTGGCGAAGTCGGCGAGCACGATGGTGTCTCTGGGCTGGAGCGGCGCGGGCGGCGCGCCGGAGTGGTGCAGGCGCCAACTTACGGCGATGGCTAGCGCGGCACAGGCCGCTATGCCGATGAGCCACCAGGGACGGGTGCGCAGTCTGGGCGGGGCCGGAGTGTCAGCCACGTGCTCGGCGGGAGTGGATGGAAGCTCAGGCTGTGCGGGAGCTGGCTGGGGTATGAGGCTTCCGATGAACCGGTAGCCGCGTCCCGGAACGGTTTCGATATAGCGCGGCTTGTCGGCGGAATCGCCCAAAGACCGGCGCAGGCGGTTGACTGCGGCGTTCAGACCCTGCTCGAAGTCCACGAAGGTGGTGTCCGCCCAGAGCTGGTCGCGGAGCTGCTCGCGCGTGACCAGATCGCCGGGAACGGCGAGCAACGCCAGCAGGATTCGGAAGGGCTGACCGGCCAGGCGAATACGGATTCCGGTCTTGCGGAGTTCGCCCGTCGCGGCATTGACTTCGAAGGGACCGAAGGCGAGACGAGCCGCGGATTGGGGCTGATTCACCATGGTAATCGGTGTCCGGAGAGTGGAATCAAAGCTACCACACCTGGTGCGGAGTGTCGGCTTCTTGACGAAATCGCAATGCTATCAGCAGCTTGGCTGGTTAGGTGATTGTCATATCCATTGCAGCCGGATTGCATGGTAAGTGCGCTTGCTGGCGGTTAGGTTGGGGTTGTCCAGGAGGACTTTTATGATCATTCAGCCAAAATTTGCGATCGCACTTACTCTCGCTTTGTCCGCCTTCTCCGCCCGGGCGGATACCACCTCGTACGTCCTTACCAACGCAGGGTTCGGTACCGTGAGCCTTACCACCGGAGCGTTCCACTACATCGGACCGGGTACGCCGGAGGGGGCCAGCGGCCTGGTTCGCGGACCGGGCGGATCGCTGCTTACGCTTTCGTTTACGGGCAACCTCACCTCCATCAACCCGACAACCGGCGTGTCCACCGTAATTGGCGCTACCGGGCTGGCAAGCTGCTTCTTTCCCGGCGACGCCTGCGGGGGAAGCTCATCCAGCGCACTTGGCAGCCTGGGGGCGACACTCTATGCGACGGACCTCGCCAATAACATCTACACGGTCGACCCGCTCACCGGGGCCGCCACGCTGCTCGGCCCCACCGGCCTCCCGGGACTGCCCTTCGTGCTCGACTCGACCAATCCGGACGGAACGATCAACGTTTATGACGAGGTTCTGTTCGCCGCGGGTGGAAGCCTGTACCTGACGTTCGACGCTTCCACGTTCGACGTCAACACCTTTACCGCGATTCCTGTCATCGCGGCCAACCTCTACCAGATCAACCCCACGACCGGGGTAGCGTCCCTGATTGGCCCCACCTCTCAAGCTCTTACAGCGATCATCAACAGCAACGGGGCGACGTATGCCTTCAAGGCGTCGACGGGCGAGATCCTGACGCTTGATCTGTCCAACGGCGACACGAGCCACTTTAGCGACTATGACCAGAGCGTCGGGATTATAGGTGGAGCGTCTCCGGTTCCGGAGCCATCGTCGATCGCTCTGCTCGGGAGTGGCATCACTGCGATGATTGGCGGGCTGCGGATGCGGAGAAACAAGCGCGCGGCCTGAGCCGGGTGCACAGCCGTTGGTAATAGTAGGGTGAAGTTGGCGTGTTTTGGCGGTAGGCCCGAGTTGATGCTCGGGCCTTTCTGTCTTGCCTGGAGTCTGGCACTCTCGACAGACACCGGCACAGACGTCTTCTCACCCCACGGCAACGGATGTATAAAGGCTCACGTCCCGTTTCGCTTATGTTCGTTGGCAATGACAATATGAAGCGTTCCCCAAGGCACATCGCGGCTGCAATTGGACTCATCTTCGTAGCGCCACTTATCGCAGAGTTCCTGCTCGGCAATCTACCCATAAAGCTGCTACCTGCGCTGATTGTGCTGGCGCCGATGTACGGCGGCGCTGCGCTGCTGATCCGCGAAGTCGCTCGTCGATCGGGTCGCGGCTGGCCAACGATGTTACTTCTTGGAGCGGCTTACACTTTCATCGAAGAGGGTCTCGTCACCCAATCGCTCTTCAACCCCGACTATCTGCGGATTCACATGCACCTGCTCGATCACGCCTATATTCCCGCCCTGGGCATCGGCGCATGGTGGACCGTCTTCATGCTCAATCTGCACACCTTCTGGAGCGTCTCCGTCTCCATTGCTCTTGTTGAAGCACTTATTCCCGGCGACTCCACCGCACCTTGGATGGGCAAGATTGGTGACGCCGTCGTGACCGTGGTCTTTCTGATTGGCATCGCGGCCAACGTGTTCTTTACCCTTAAGACGGAACACTTCGTCGCTTCACACTCGCAGTTCGTCATGACGGTCGTGGTCTGCCTGTGCTTCATCGGCATCGCGTTCTTAGTTCCACGGCGATCGCTCCCTTCGGGAACTGGCGCGGTTCCCAATGCGTGCGTCACGGGCGTCATGGCGTGGGTATTTGGAGTCTCCGTGCTCATCACGCCGAGCGCTTGGAACTGGGAGGCCGTCGCCATTCTGCTCGCGCTGGATACGGTTTTTCTCGCGATCGTCTGGGCCCTCTCGCGCAGTCGTCATTGGACTCCGCTGCACACCCTCAGCCTCGCCTCGGGCGGCGCGCTGGCTTACGGGTTGCACGCCTTCATCGAGAACCCCGTCACTGGAAACAAGGAAGTTTTGCTGCTACGTATCGGCAACGTCATTTTCCTCGCCGGGGCCATTACGCTTATTGCGGTTGGGGTCAAGCGCATCGCCCGCTAACAGGATGCTTCGGCGGTTGGGGCAGCTCGCGGCGACATTCGGTTGAGGTTCTAGGATGGGCTACCAGGTGCGGCAGGCGTTCGAGGAAACCATGGGCTGTCCGGCCTTGCAGCCGAACGCTTTGCCGAACTCTTCGAAGTTCTGCACAGTGCCCTTGACGCGCCACTCGCCGGAGCTGTGCGGGTCGGTCTTAGCCAGCACGCGCGCCGATTGCTCGGTCGAATTCTGGCACCAGATCTGGCCGAAGGCGATGAAGAAGCGCTGCTCCGGCGTGTAGCCGTCGCGTTTGCCGTCCATGTAGAGCGGTTCGGAGGCGTCGCCCGGCTTGGCGAGCGTAGCCTGCAATGCCTGGAACGCGATGCGGATGCCGGCGTTGTCGGCGGAGTTCTCACCCAGCGTCAGGTGTCCGTTGAGGTTCTGGCCGGGAGCGACTTCGAAGCCGTCGTACTCTTTGGCGGTGCACTCTGAGCGCTCCTGAAACTTCTTCTTGTCCTCAGGGGTGAACCAGCTTCCGATGGAACCGTCAGCGTTGTACTTGACGTTGCCAGTGGGGCCGTACTGCGAGCCCTGGTCGTCGAAGCCGTGCGTCATTTCGTGTCCGATCACGACGCCGATGCCGCCGAAATTAACCGCGGCGTCGAAGTTGTTGTCGTAGAACGGAGGCTGCAGAATGCCGGCGGGGAAGTTGATATTGTTCTGCGCCGGATTGTAGTAGGCGTTCACAGTCGGAGGGGTCATGCCCCACTCGGTGGGGTCGACGGGCTGGCCGAACTTGGCGAGGTTGCGCTTGCGCTCGTAGCTGCCCGCGCGGGTGACGTTGCCCAGCAGGTCGTCGCGATTGACTTCGATGCTGGAGTAGTCCTTCCATTTGTCGGGATAGCCGATTTTGTCGGTGATCGCGTCGAGCTTTTTGCGGGCCTCGATGCGCGTCTCTTCGCTCATCCAGGGGAGGGTTTTCAAGTCGACAGCCATCGCGTTTTCGAGCGCCGCAATCAGCTTCTTCATGTTGGCTTTGGAGGTGCCCGGGAAGTTCTCGCGGACCCAGTCCTGGCCAACCGCTTCGCCGAGCGCGCCGTCGGTCATGCGTGTGCAACGCTTCCAGCGGGGCTGCTCTTCCTTCTGACCGTTCAGCGTCTGGTTGAAGAAGGCGAAGTTTTCGTCCGCGATGGGCTTGGCAAGAAGGGTCGCAGAGCCGTGGATCACGTGCCAGCGAAGGTAGCTCTTGATCGCGAACAACTTGCCGTGCGAGAGCTCATACTCCACCGTCTTGACGTAGATGGGCGAGCTTACATTGATGGTCTTCGCGGGCACCTTGATGCCGTTGAGGTAGGTCTGCCAATCGAAGTCCGGGCTTAGCTTTTGAACCTCGGCGATGGTCATGATGTGGTAGCGCTTGGAAGGGTCGCGCATCTCGACTCGGTCCATGGAGCCGGCGGCGAGTTCGGTTTCGATCCAGATGGTGTTGGCCGCTTCGATGGCTGCCTCTTCAGGCGTGTCGCCAAGCAGGACAAACATCTTCTTCACATGATCGAGATATTGCGCGCGAATCTTCTGATAGCGCGGCGTGGTGTTGAGGTAATAGTCGCGGTCCGGAAGAGAGATGCCGCCCTGGCCGGTTGCGGCGATCTGCTGGGTGCTGTCCTTCTGGTCCTGCGTGATGCCGATGCCGAAGAAGGCTCCGCCGCCGCGGCGGTCTTGCTTGGCGTTGTAGGCGGCGAGGTCATGCACGTTCTTGAGTGCGGCGATCGCATCCAGCTGCGCCTTCAGCGGCTTGACGCCCAACTCGTCGATTTTGTCAGTGTTCATGCAGGCGGCGAAAAAGTCGCCGTACTGCTTCTGCAGCGGGCTCTTGGGAGCGTCGGCGGCGGCCTTCAGCTCGCTGTAGAGCGAGTAGTTGTTATAGTCGGCGAGTTCGTTGAAGCGTCCCCAGCGGACCTGGTCGCTCGGGATCGGGTTGTTTTTGCGCCAGTTTCCGCAGGAGTACTCGTAGAAGTCGACGCAGGGGTCGACCGTCTTGTCGATGGCGGTAAGGTCGAAGATGGCGGGCTTTTTGGGAACGGTGGTTGGGCCCGCATCGCGTGGTGAAAGCTCGAAGCTCTGTGCGCCGCAGACACCGGCGGTTAACAGCAGCAGGGAACATAAAGTGACGTTGCGCATAGATCTCCTTGAAATGGGGCAGTGGTGCGGTCAGTCTACGCTTTGGAGCGTATTCCGCGCGAGGATGATATCTGAGATATTACAACTGACGCGAGGCGGCAGATCAAAGTTTCAGGGCGTCGGCACCGAATGGAGCGGGCTAGAAAATCTTCAGGTGAATCGTCAGGTACTTCTTCGGATCTGCCCTGATGGTTGTCACCAGGGTCGTGCTTTCTGTCAAGAGTTTGTTGAGGTTGGTGTAGGCCTGGTCGTCGGTGACCAGCTTGCCGAGCGTGCCTTTGCCGTCGTTGACGTTGTTCATCAGGTTATTGAGTTGGGTAACGGTGTTGTCCAGCTTCTTCGCAAAGGCGGGGTCCTTGGCCAGCAGCCCCAGCGCGCCCTTACCTGCGTCGGCTTCGGCCATCAGCGAGTTCGCATGGGCGAGCGTGGAGTTCAGGTTGTTATAGAGAGCGTCGTCGTGCAGCAGCTTGCCGGCCGAACCCTTGCCGCTCTGGAGATCGCCGGCCAGGGTGTTGAGCTTGCCCGCTGTATCGTTCAGCCGGTCGTAGAGCTGGGTATCGTTCATCAGCTTGCCGATCGTTCCGCGCCCGCTGTTCAGGCTCGTGGCGAGCGCATTGAGTTGCTCGACTGCGCTGGCGGCACGGTCGTAGAGCTGCGGATCGTTGATCAGTTTGCCAACCGAACCGTCGTTGCTGTTCAGCTTGTCGACGATCTTGTCCATCTTGGCGAGGATGACGTTGAGGCTCTCAATCGTCCCCTGGCTGGCTTTGACAACGTCGGTGAGGCTGGGAGTTTCGAGCGTTTTCAGCTCGTCACCGTCTTGCAGTTCCGGTCCGGAAGCGGTCTGGCTGTTGATGTCGATGACCGTGTCGCCGAGTACGCCAATGGTCGTAAGGGACGCCTTGGAGTCCTTGCGCAGGTTAGGCAGGAACTTTGGATCGAGCTTCATGATGGCTTCGACCGGGGTGAGCTTGCGCGCCGGGTCGCCCGAAACGACGACGTCCGTGACCTCACCGACGGTCACGCCCTGCAACTGGACCTCTCCGCCCTTTTTGAGGCCGGCCGAGTTCTCAAAGAACGTGTGGACCTTGATCTTCTTGCTGAAGACGCTCATTCCCGAGGCTTTGGTCATCAGGAACAACAGCGTCGTAAGCAGCGCCATCGAGATGATGACGATCACACCGACCTTAAGCTGCGACCATTTCACTTCCTGTTGACTTGGCATGGCACATCCTCTGGAAAAGCGGAACAACACGAACCGGCTAAGCTTTGGCCTCTATCGTATCAGTGACGCGACAGGCCCCGAAACTCGAATCTCGGGAACCTTAATCCTCTGCCACCACGACCGCCATCGACATGGCGCGGGAGTGCGTCAGGCTGAGCGACAACCGCCGAATTCCCAGCGCTTCAGCGATCTGTAGGGCTCGGCCGCTCAGGTGCAGCTCCGGCCGCTGGCCGGGCAAGCGCCTGACTTCAAAGTCTTTCCACCCCACGCCCCGGCTGATTCCGGTCCCCAGCGCCTTGGCTCCGGCTTCTTTGGCGGCAAAACGGGCCGCAAAGCTCTCCGCCGAGCCCTTTTTGGCGTGGCAATAGGCGATTTCGCCGGGGGTGAAGACGCGTTCCAGGAAACGCTCGCCGAACCGAGCGACGCTGCGCTCGATGCGCTCAATCTCGATCAGATCCGTCCCGAGGCCTATCACCATCGCCCTAGTTTATCGCCCAGACGGGTACTTCCTGCCATCATTCAAAACATGGGTCATGCGTTTTCAACCTCTTCCGATAAGTATTTTGAACTGAGTCCGAAACGAAGCCATGATTCCTATGTCCGCTGACCTTTTTGCTCTACCCGCCCCGCATCTGCCGTCCGCCGCGACCCCCAGCGCGGTCGACATCACCACCTTCAGTTACGAGGATCGGCGCATCGTCTTTCCCGCCGTAACCGAAGCCCTGGAGCAGTGCGGCTGCTGGCTGCTGCAGCGCCACGCTACTTCTCTCACCCAGGTGGAGTTCCACTTCGAAGTGTATCTTCGCTCGATCGTGGATCTTTACGCCGCGCTGATTGCCGCCGGTCTGGAGCTGACCCGCGCCAGCCACAACGACCTGACTGCGCTGTGCACAGTGCGCCAGCACCGCGATTTGCCCACGAATATCGCTGGGCTGGTGTCGGCCCGCCTGGAGATAAGTTTTCTGGAAGATGCTGATTCGATGACACTTGCGGCCATCACGGCGGCATGCGCCTGAGGGCCATTCCGGGTTTGGTAAAGCCTTCTGCGCTAGACTAGCTTTAGCCCATGAAGCCTATTATCGAAGCCAGCCACCTCGGCAAAACCTATCGCACCGGCAAACTGCAGGTTCCGGCACTCCGCGACGTCTCATTTTCGGTCGATCCGGGGGAGTTTGTTGCCATTGTGGGCCCTTCTGGATCCGGAAAATCGACCCTTTTTTACGTACTCGGCGGGCTGACGCCGCCGACGACCGGCACGCTGCGCATCCAGGATGTAGAGCTGACCGGCTTGACCGACGCGGCACGGACGAAGTTGCGAAGGGCGCACATCGGCTTCGTCTTCCAGCGCTTCAACCTGCTGCCGACCATCTCCGCCGAAGCCAACATCAAGCTGGCGCATGAGATTGCGGACAGCGGAGCGGCGTTCGATGCGTCCCTGATGAACCACCTGTCAGAGCTGCTTGGAATCTCGGGTCGGCTGCATCATCGCCCTAATGAGCTCTCCGGTGGCGAGCAGCAGCGCATCGCTATTGCCCGCGCGCTCATCACGCGGCCGGCTATCGTTCTCGCCGACGAGCCCACCGGCAACCTCGACACGCAGAACTCGGACGCTGTGCTGTCGATGCTTCGCGAGTCCAGCCGCGAGCTCAATCAGACCGTGCTGATGATTACCCACAACCCCGACGCCGCACAGATTGCCGACCGCATCCTGCACATGCGCGATGGACAAATCGTGCGGGTCGAAGCGGGCAAAGGCCGCATCGCCGCAGCCTAATAGGCCGAAGGATTGAGGCTGAAGTTGACGATCACGGTGGTGTCGACTTCGGTGGGTTCTCCGTTAAGCAGATAAGGCTTGTAGGTCCACTGCTTGACGGCATCGAGCGCGGCCGTCTGGAGCTCCGGGGGGCCGGAGATTGCATCCAGCTTCTCGACGTGACCGTCTTTGCCGATGATCGCGTGCAGGACTACCGTTCCTTGCATGCCCATTTCCCTGGCGCTCTGCGGGTACACGGGGGCGACCTTCTGCAAGATGTGGCCCTGCATTACGCCGCTTGAAATTCTTGCAACACGCCGGACAGCCTGCGGAGGCGCGCCGCTTTCCTGTCCTGTGGTTTGGGCCGCCAGGGAGCCACCCATGCAAAGGGCGCCAATCAACGCAATTCGCAACACACGCATCTGATTCCTCCATAGCCGATGGCTTCGGCCATGCCGCCACTATATTCCCATTCCTCGAAGTCTGTAGCTCGTCACACGCAAGTGATGTAAGCTTGGCAACCAGCATAGTCAACCTGTTCCAGGAGTTCTCCATGAATGTTTTTCGCCGCCTTCTAAGCGTCGCCGTTCTGGCCGCAGTCTCGACGTTCTCGTTCGCCCAAGCCGCCAAGCCTGCCGCAAAGCCCACGCCAGCCGCGAAAGCCACGACGGCCGCCAAACCCGCTCCTGCGGCCAAGCCTGCGCTGGTCGACATAAATACTGCGACGCCGGCAGAACTGAAGGCGCTTCCCGGCATCGGCGATGTCTATTCG
>CAZZYB010000009.1:0-23222 GCA_964658125.1 uncultured Acetobacteraceae bacterium
GTGCGGCGATGCGTTGCACCGGCTCGCCGTCTTCCATTACGTACGTGGTGCGAAGGATCTCGTGGCGGGCAACGATCTCGTCGATCGCCGCATGCAGTGCGCGCATGTTGAGCGCACCACCCAGCCGCCACTTCGAGGTGATGTTATAGAACGAACTGCCTGGCTCCAGCTGATCGAGGAACCAGAACCGCTGTTGCGCGAACGACAGCGGTATACGCGCGGGACGCGCCAACTGCAGCAGTGGTGCCTGCGTGCCCTGGCTCCCGCTGGAGACGGCCGCTTCGACAACTCGCGCGAAGGCTTCGAGGGTCGTGTTCGAAAAAATGCGAATCAGCGGCAACTCAATGCCCAGCTGCGCCCGCACACGAGACACCATTTGCGTGGCCAGCAGCGAGTGGCCGCCCATCTGGAAGAAGTCATCTTCGATGCTGATCGAGGGGATGCGCAGGATCGACTGCCAGATCTCTGCGATCAAAAGCTCCATGTGCGTACGTGGGGGCGTGCCTGCGGCTTTTGTGGAGGTAAAGTCAGGCGCGGGAAGGGCGTTCCTGTCTATTTTCCCGCTGGATGTTTGCGGGAGTATAGGGAGGGTGACAATGGCGGAAGGCACCATAAAGGCCGGGAGCGATTTGCCTAGATGGGCGAGGACTTCTGCCGTGTCGACTGCGCAGCCGGGTGTGGTGACGACGTAGGCTACGAGGCGCTTGTCGCCCGGGGAGTCTTCGCGCGCTATGACGACACAGTCCGTGAGGGTGGGAATCTCGCGGAGTGTGGCTTCGATCTCGCCGAGTTCAATGCGGAAGCCCCGCAGCTTTACTTGGTGATCGAGACGTCCGAGGTACTCGATGTTGCCGTCCGGAAGCCACCGGCAAAGGTCCCCGGTCTTGTACATTCGCGCCTGACGCTGCGATGAGAACGGATTGTGAATGAAGCGCTCGGCTGTCAGTTCAGGCCGGTTAAGGTAACCACGAGCCAGTTGAATACCGGCGATGTGCAACTCTCCTGGAACATTGATTGGCTGGGGCTGTCCGCCGGCACTCAGAATGTGTATCTGCGTATTCCAGACGGGGCGCCCGATGGGGACAGTTGAGTGTGTCAGCAACGGTTTGCACTCAAAATAAGTTACGTCCACCGCGGCTTCTGTAGGCCCATAGAGATTATGCAAGGCCACGTTCGGCAAGCGCTCAAAGAATTGCGCAACCAGGTCGCTCGTCAGCGCTTCTCCGCTGCAGATCACCCGCTTCAGACTTGTGCACTCCTCGACGTTCGGCGCGTCCAGAAAAATCCGCAGCATCGAAGGTACAAAATGAATTGTCGAGATTCCTTCGTCGACTATCGTACGTATCAGGTAGTCGGGGTCTTTGTGTCCGTCTGGCCGGGCCATGACCAGGGACGCTCCCTGTGTAAGCGGCCAGAAAAACTCCCACACTGAAACGTCAAACGAGTACGGTGTTTTCTGCAGTACTCGATCTGCCGCTGTAAGTAAATATTCGTGCTGCATCCACAGCACGCGATTCACGATTCCTTCATGGACGTTGGGCACGCCTTTGGGTTTGCCCGTTGATCCGGAAGTGTAGATGGCGTACGCAATGTCCTCGCTCGTCACGTGAACTTGAGGCGACGTTTTCGGATATGCGGCAACCGTCGGCCAATCTCGATCCAGGCAGAAGACTGGCGGAATCTTCGAAGGCAAGGACGCGAGCAAATGCGTCTGAGTCAGCAGTAAGGGGGTAGCGGTATCTTCAAGCACCGACTCGATTCGCGCATGAGGATAGTCGGGGTCGATGGGGACGTAAGCGGCACCAGCTTTCTGGATTCCGAGCAGGGCAACTACCATCTCAAGGGATCGTTCTGCGCACACGCCGACCAGTCCACCCCGCCGCACACCCCGCGCACCCAGGAAGTGAGCTAGCTGATTGGCGCGGTCGTTCAACTCGCGATAGGAAATCTCGGATTCCTCGAACCGCACCGCCATGGCATCGGGCGTCAGTTCGGCCTGCTCTTCAAACAACTGATGCAGACACTTCTCCCGCGGAAAATCTGCCTCGGTCTGGTTCCAGGTTGCGAACTGACGCTGTTCGGGCTCAGTCAAAAATGAGACCTGTGCAATTGCCTGCGCCGGATTTTCAACCAGTCGTTCCAATAGCGTGCCGTAATGCCCCAGCATGCGCTCGATGGTGGAATCGTCGAACAGGTCGGTGTTGTACAGAATCGCGGCGCGGAGGCCCGACGTCTGCTCGACCAGGTTCAGCATGATGTCCACCTGGGAGGTCTGTTTATCGCCGCCGAAGCCGGCGATCTCGAGGCCTGCGGCGCGGGAACTTTCGTTGGGTGTGTTCTGCAACACCATCATTACCTGGTACAGAGGATTGCGGCTGCTGTCGCGTACCGGGTTGATCTCTTCGACGAGGCGCTCGAAAGGCACGTCCTGGTTGGCATACGCGTTAACGGTCGTGGTGCGAACGCGCGCAAGCAGCTCTTGAAAAGTGGGGTTGCCGCTCAGATCGGTGCGCAGAACGAGCGTGTTGACGAACAGGCCAATCAGCTTCTCCGTATCGCTGTGGGTACGTCCCGCAATAGCCGAACCGACCACGATGTCGTCCTGCCCGGAGTAGCGCGAGAGCAGCACATTGAACGCCGCCAGCAGCGTCATGAAGAGCGTCGTGCCTTCCTTCTGGCCGAGCGTTTTGAGCGCGTCGAGCAAGGGTTTTGGCATGACGATTGAGCGGATAGAACCGCGGTACGTTTGCACCGGCGGACGCGGACGGTCGGTCTGCAAGTCAATCGACGGCGGTGCGTTGCGAAGATGATCTTTCCAGTACGCCAGTTGCCGGTCGAGTGCGTCTCCGCCGACATGCGTTCGCTGCCAGACGGCGTAATCGGCGTACTGAAGCGGCAGCGGTTGGAGCGGAGAAGGCGCTCCCGCGACGAAGGAATCGTAAAGTGTGAATAGCTCCTGGCGCAGGATCGAGGACGACCAACCGTCCGTGACGATGTGGTGCGCGTTCAGGACCATGACGTGATGGTCGGCGGCGAGCCTTAGCAGAACGGGGCGAAAGAGGGGACCGCGATGGAGATCGAACGAACGGCGGACTTCTTCGCTGACCAGGAGACGCGCCCGGTCTTCCTGCTCTGTCTCGGGAACATCGCTGAGGTCAGTAACAATCAGTGTGAGCGGATGCGGGGGCGAGATCACCTGGATCGGTTCTTCGCCCTCCATCACGAACGTTGTTCGCAGAATTTCGTGGCGCGCCACAAGATCGCTCAGCGCGGACTCGAGCGCGGCGACGTTCAATCTGCCGCGAAGCCGCAGCTTCATCGGCATGTTGTAGAACGGGCTGCCGGGCTCCAACTGATCGAGGAACCAGAAACGCTGCTGAGCGAAGGATAGCGGCAGAGGCTGCGTGCGGTCGGCCCTCTTCAGCTCTTGTTCGCGAGGACCGCCTGTCTGCCGGAAAAGCCCTTCGAGCGTGGCTGCAAACGCTTCGAGTGTCGGTGCTTCAAACAGGGAACGCAGAGGGAGTTCCACCTGGAACATCTTGCGAATCCGAGAGACGATCTGGGTTCCGAGCAGCGAGTGGCCGCCGAGCGAAAAAAAGTTGTCCGCAAGGCCGATCTGCGGAACGTGCAGCGCGTCGGACCAGATGGCCGCGAGCTGGATTTCGTACTCGGAACGCGGCGCAACGTACGGCACGTCATCTTCGCGGACGTAATCGGGGCGGGGTAGCGCGCGGCGATTGATCTTGCCATTGGAAGACAGCGGCAGCGCATCCAGCACCACCATCGCGGACGGCACCATGTAGTCCGGAAGGCTCTCCGCCAACCACTCGCGCAGCTTGGGCACCAGCGCCCGGGCAATATTCTGCTGGAGCGGATTGTTGCAATAAGTGGCCCAAGGCCGCGTCGCGTCGGTCTCTCCCGGGAAACGGACGGCCGGAACCCTTCCTGCCGGCTGGATGTCTTTGCGCACCAGCAACGCATCGCAGTATCCACCGTCGCCCGCCCGTGAGGGACGCATTTCAGGGTGATACGGAAGGCCCTCGATCAACCCGAAGAGCAACTCCGGTTGCATCGTTTCCTTCTTGAGCGAGTCGTGCAGGCTATCCCGCAGTTCGCCTGCCGTCGCCGGTCCCTCGTCGCGCGCGAGCAGAGCCGTGGCGGCAACATCGAATTGCAGTTGCGCGTTCGGAATCCGCGTGAGACCGACAATGTTCGGCTGAGACTCTTCTAGCGTTTGACGCAGCAGGTCAAGCGTAAAGTTCTGCGCCGTCCAGTCGATCCATGCGACGTCTGCGACCTGGTTGTCCGCCTCTCCAACGTGAAGCGTGACATCGTACCGGAAGCGTGTGAGTTCGTTGGCTTCGGCACCGCGCTTCAACTGAATTTCCACCCGGTTGATGGCGGGGATGGTCCGCTGCAGTGCGAAGAAAAACTCCGGATCGACGACGAGTTCTTCTTCCTGCCTGACGGCCTTCTCGATCCTCTGTAGAAGGTTTGCGCGCGAAAGATTTGGGGGCGCGTTATAAAGTTCAACAGACGTACGGAAGACGTTCAGGAGCGCATGGTTGCGGACGTCGCCGATAAAGATCGAACCTTTGCCACCGAGCGAATCGACAGCGCGTGACAGGACCTGTGCGAGGTAGTCGGCATCGGGGAAGTACTGGATGACGGAGTTGAGCACGACCAGGTCGAAGCTCTTCTCAGCCGGCTGACCGCTGCCTTCATGCGCGGGACGGCAGGTCAGCGTCACCTGCGGCAGTTGAATGTCAGGGCGCGCAACTTGCGTTTTAAGCGCGCTGAGAGCGGTCTCCGAAATATCTGTGCCGTGATAGTGTTCGGCGTGCGGAGCGACGCGGAAGAGCAGCAGGCCTGTGCCGCAGCCTATCTCCCAAACGCGTTTTGCTTTCAGCTGCAGAATGCGTTCGACAGTCGTTTCGACCCACAGCCGCATCTGTTCGGCAGGAATAGGCTCGCCCGTGTAGCTGCTGTTCCAGCCGGCGAGGTTAAAGGTGTCGTCTGCTGTGTTTGCGCCTTCTTGATAAGATTCGTCCCAGGCCGTGGCCCAGCGCGAAACCTGCTCCGTTTCGGACTCATCTGCCGTGGCGCCGTTTTCGGCGGCACGGTTTGCATTCGCAACCACGTACGCGACCAGACGCTTGTCGCCGGGCGTGTCTTCGCGCGCCACCACAACACACTGCTGAACCTCCGGATTTCGTGCCAGGACAGTTTCAATCTCACCCAGCTCGATGCGGAAGCCGCGAATCTTGACTTGATGATCGGCACGGCCGAGGAAGTCGATGCGACCATCGGACAGCCGGCGGCCCATGTCCCCAGTGCGGAACATCCGAGCTCCGGGCTTCGGGTTGAACGGGTCGGCAACAAAGCGTTCAGCGGTAAGTTCAGGCTTGCCCCAGTACCCGCGTCCAACGCCGTCGCCGCCAATGTAAAGCTCGCCGAGAACACCCACAGGAACCAGATTCCGATTCGCATCAAGCAGATGCAGCTGCGTATTGGCGATCGGGTGACCGATCGTAATCTTCTGGCCTGTGCCGGCTTCAATGCGCGCCACTGCCGACCAGATCGTCGTCTCCGTCGGGCCGTACATATTCCAAAGCTCGCGGCAAATCGGCACCAGCTGCGAAGCAAGCTCGGGCGGCATGGCTTCACCACCGCAAAGTATCTTCAGCGTCCGATTGCCCTTCCACTCCCCTTCGAGCAGCATGCGCCATGTGGCGGGCGTAGCCTGCATGACGCTGACATGGTGGCGATCCATCAACTTCATCAGCTCGACCGCATCAACAGCCTGATCGCGCGACGCGATGACCACGCACGCCCCGCACAACAGCGGCAGATAAAGTTCCAGGCCGGAGATGTCGAACGACAAAGTGGTGACCGCAAGCAGCGTGTCTTCAGCAGTGATCCCGGGCTCCTGCTTCATGCTGCAGAGGAAGTTTACGAGATTGCGCTGCGTGATCTCCACGCCCTTCGGCTTGCCGGTAGACCCGGACGTGTGGAGCACGTAGGCGAGGCTCTCCGGATCAACCGCGACGTCAGGATTGTGCACCACGCTGCCGCTCAGCTCGTGTTCGAGCGTGTCGAGGCAGAGGGCTTCGCCATCGAACGAAGGCACCGATTCGAGCACGGCATGCTCGGTGATAATCAAACGCGCCTTCGCATCCCTAACGATGTAGTCAAGGCGTTCCAGCGGATAGGCTGGGTCGAGAGGCAAATAGGCAGCGCCAGTCTTCAGGATTCCGAGCAGCGCAACCAGCAGTTCTTCGCTGCGGTTCAGGCACACCCCAACGAGCGAACCTGCACCGACGCCCCGCGCAATCAACAGATGCGAGAGGCGGTTGGCGCGTTCGTTCAGCTGAGCGTACGTAAGGACATTGTCGCCGGCGGCCGCCGCTGGCCGGTCCGGCGTCAGGACCGCCTGGTCCTCGAATAAGTGCTGGAGGCACTTGTCGCGCGGATAATCGAAGCGGGTCTGGTTCCACTCCACGAGCAGGCGTTCGGGTTCGCCTTCGCTGAGAAAGGAAACTTCGGTGACGTCCACGGCGGGGTTTTCCACCAGAAGCGCCAGCAAGCGCTCATAGTGCGACGCAAAACGCTCGATCGTCGCCGGGTCATAGAGCTCAGTGCTGTACTCGATCAGGCTGCGTAATGTTTCGCCTGTGTCAACGATGGAAACGAAGAGGTCGAGCTTGGTCGTTAGCCTGCCGCCGCCAATGGTGTTAATGGTGATGCCCGGAAGTGTGAAACGCTCGCGGCCCATCGCGTGAACGGCAAACATGACCTGAAACAGGGGGTTGTAGCCCGCGCTCCGCTCCGGCTGAAGTTCTTCGACAAGCTTGTCGAAGGGCATGTCCTGGTGGGCGTACGCCTCTACCGCGAACTGCTTGCCTTCGGCTAACACATCGAGGAAGGAAGCACCGGCCTTGATGCTTCCCCGCATCACCAGCGAGTTCGCAAAGAAGCCAATAATCGGCTCAAGTTCGAGGCGCTCGCGATTGGCAATGGGCGTGCCGACCAGAATTTCCTCCTGACCCGCGTACCTGGCCAGCAGCACATGGAACGCCGACAGCATGACCATAAACAGCGTGGAGTTGGTCTCCCGCGCAAGCTTGCGTAATCCCGCAGTCATGCCTTTATCGAGTGTGAAGGAAACCTTTGCCCCGTTGGGAGATAGAACCTTTGGCCGCGGCCGATCCGTAGGCAAATCGATCAGCGTAGGTGCGCCCTCAAGCGCCTCACTCCAGAACGACAGGTGGTCGCTAAGCGTCTTGCCGGTAAGCTGGTCCTGCTGCCAGGTGGCGAAGTCCCCGTACTGGATCGGCAGCTCAGCCACAACAGCCGGTTCGTTGGAGACATACTCGCGATAGAACGCGCCGAACTCGGCCATCCACACACCCTTCGACCAGCCATCGAAGACGATATGGTGAATGGTGAAGAGCAGAACATGGTCGTCAGGAGAAAACCGAAGAATCCTGCACCGGAACAGCGGCGCTTTGGAGAGATCGAAAGCAGTATTTGCCTCGCGAAGCGCCGATTCATACGCCGTCGCATCACGATCCGCAACCGGATCAATCTCTTCCACAGGGATGTCAAAGGGTTGATAAGGCGACACGACCTGGACAGGTTCCCCCTCCTGTACCTGGAACGACGTGCGCAGAGATTCGTGCCGCTGAGTGATGCGATTCAGAGCGAAAACTATAGCGGGAACATTAAGGGGTCCGGCGAGGCGCCAGGCCATCGGGACAAGATAAGAAGTCTGATTCGGTTCGAGCTGCTGCAGGAACCAGAGCCGGCGTTGCGCAAACGAAGACGGAAATACATAGGTCGGCTCCGGTGGCTGGGCCTGATTGACTACAATGGTCTCGTAAACTGTTGAATCTAATAAGTTAGACTTCATATCATCTGATTACAGTGGTCCAGAATACTCAGTTTTCAGCGTACGGGACGTTGGCGAACGCTCCCCCTGAAGTGGCTTAAGAGCGGTTTTACGTTCTAATTTGCAGGTACTTGGTTCCAACAGGATACAACCTTTTTGCGTCCCCTCCCGCGTTGGCTTAACTTTGGCTTAAGAATTGAAAGTGAGAGAAGCATACATTCAATGTCTCCAGCGCCGCAAAGGATTTTTGCACAGCAAACATGACAAACGTGTCATCTTTTCGCTCCCTCTGACCTCGTTTGAGCTCCCATACCTGGCGGTATCACCCTCCTCCCGTTGTCGGCGAGTCTGAGTCGCAGACCGTTAGCAATAAGTCGAGCGTGCGCATTGCACCTCTGCTTTTGTCGGAGCGAATTGGCCCTATAGCTGATGGACAGTTTGACCCGTCTGCCGATAGAGAGAGTGCGCTTCGCTTGTCGGCTGACCAAGATGCCGCCACAAAATGAGTGCGACGACCTAACCATCAGACTGGACACAAAAACAATGTTTTCCATCATCGGAGTTCTTGTCGTCTTCGCCTGCGTCATCGGCGGCTTCCTCATGGACAAGGGAAAGATTGGCGTTCTCATCCAACCCGCCGAACTCGTCATCATCTTTGGAGCGGCCGTCGGCACCGTTCTGACCGCCAACCCAATCCACATCCTGAAGGGGATCTTCGCCGGCCTCATCGGTGTCCTGAAAGGCTCGCCGTATACCAGGACGCGCTATACAGAAACGTTGAAGATGATGTTCGACCTTCTCACGCGCGCACGCAAAGAAGGTGCCATCGCGATTGAAGCCGATGTAGAGGAACCCGAGAAGAGTCCGACGCTTTCGAAGTACCCCGCATTCCTGCACGATCATCACGCTCTCAACTTCGTCTGCGACACGCTGCGCATGGCGATCACTGGCGGTGTAAACCCGTTCGACGTGGACCAGATGATGGAGCTTGACATGGAAGTTCATCATCACTGCGCCACGGCGCCCAGCAACGCTCTGAACACCATGGCGGACGCTCTACCAGGCTTGGGAATCGTTGCCGCCGTGCTCGGCATTGTCGTCACGATGGGGTCGCTTGGCGGCCCTCCCGAAGCCATCGGCGAGAAAGTGGCAGCCGCGCTGGTCGGCACCTTCCTCGGTATCCTGCTGTGCTACGGAATGATCGGCCCCCTTGCTGCAAATATGGCGAAGAGCGTCGATGAGGAGCACAGTTACTACCACGTGCTGCGTGTTGTCATGCTCGGATTCATCAAGGGGACGGCTCCTATCATGGCTGTCGAAATGGGCCGCCGGGCCATTCCCGGCCACACCCGCCCATCCTTTACCGAAGTCGAGAAGGCATGCCGCGAGAAGAGTCCCGACGCGGCGTAGATACCCCAAAATTATGGCAGACGAACAGATCATCATCATCAAGAAGAAGGGTGGCCACCAAGGCCATCACGGCGGCGCCTGGAAAGTTGCGTACGCGGACTTTGTTACGGCGATGATGGCGTTCTTCATGGTCCTGTGGCTCATGGGCAGCAGTAAGCCGGTGCAGGATGCAGTGGGCGGATACTTCCGCGATCCGCACGGCCTGGAGTCAAAGAAGGGAACCGGCCTTGCCGGAAACAGCGCCAACGCAGAGGAGAAAAGAGACGTCCTCGCCGAGCTGGAAAAGCAAGTACAAAAGGCCATGCAAAAGATGGACAACTTCGAAAAGCTGAAGAAGCAGATCGAAATGACTGCAACCCCGGAAGGCTTGCGGATCGAAATGATCGAGGACAGTAAAGGTACGTTCTTCGAGAATGGCAAAGCGCAGCCCACGCAGGCCATGATCGATGTCTTGAAAATTCTCGCAATCGAGACCGGTAAGTTACCCAACCCCATCTCGATCGAAGGTCATACGGATGCGAAGCCCTTCTCCCCGGGCGCCGTTTATGGCAATTGGGAGCTTTCCACCGACCGCTCAAATGCGGCGAGACGTGTGATGGAGACGAACGGTCTGCACCCCGGTCAGGTCGTCCAGGTGCGCGGCTTTGCGGATCACAATCTACGCAAACCACAGTCCCCTGAAGATGCTTCTAATCGGCGTATATCAATTATTGTTCAATATATGAAGAATTCGCCGCCGGCCTCAGTCGTCTTTGAAGGGAGCATACCCCCTGCAAAGGATCTGAGTGCAGCAGCGAGTTCCGTAAAGCCTGTACAAACTAAATAAAAAATAATAACGAGGTGGTGCACTTACTTCTGACATTTATAAGGCGCGCCGCTTTCTTGCAATGAAGTTGTCATCAGTGTCGCGCTGTTCACGTGTGGCCGCCTGCGCTTCGTAAACCTCTCTTTGTTGACCGCTCATTTCAGTGAGCATCTCGCGGTTGCGATGAGCCAGGTGATATGCATCGATTTGGACTTCCCTTAGGCGACGCAACTTCTCAAGCTGATCCTCAAGCGCCTTGCGATGGAGTTTCAACTGCTCAAGCTTGCTATAGGACGCCTGGACATTCAATGCCATGGAACTCTCCCTAGCAGCACTCTGCCGAGAAGCATTCCATTCGGCGATTTCCCGCTCCGCTTCACCCACAGACTGTAAAGTGTTTGCCATTTCCTGCAAAATTTGTTGCAGCAAACGTTCCTCGCGCTCTTCGATCAGTTTCCGAACGCGCAACACCGTTTCAAGCGAAAATTTATAGGCCATATCAGCTGGGAATTTCGAGCAATGAATGAATGATTTCCGGGAAAGCGAAAATCTCCTCCGAGCGCTGGTTAAGAAACGCATTTAATTGCGGCAGCACCTCAACGGCGAGATCGAGCGTCGGGTCCGCCCCCTTTTGATAAGCACCAATCCGGATCAGGTCCTCGGATCGGGCGAACGATGCCATCAAACGTCGAAGAGCCTTGGCTTTCGTCATGTGAGTTTCTGTGGCAATGTTAGGCATCAGCCGGCTCAGACTTTCCAGCACGGAAATGGGCGGGTAATGATTGCGCATCGCCAGGTTTCTATCCAGAATAATGTGTCCGTCCAGAAGCGACCGCACGGTATCGGCGACAGGATCCTGTTGATCGTCGCCTTCCATCAGGACCGTATAAAACGCAGTGATACTGCCTTGCTTGAAGCAGCCCGCCCGCTCCACCAGCCGAGCAAGCATGTTTAATACAGACGGCGTATACCCTTTGGCAGTGGGTGGCTCACCCGCAGACAATCCGATTTCACGCTGCGCCATCGCAAAACGCGTAAGCGAGTCGACAACCAGCAGCACATCCTTTCCGGTGCTCGCAAAGTGCTCCGCGATTGCCGTTGCAGACAACGCGGCGCGCAGCCTCAGCAGTGGCGACTGATCGGAAGTGGACACGACGACGACGCAGCGCCTGCGACCTTCATCGCCTATGACCTCGAGGAACTCACCCACTTCGCGACCGCGCTCGCCCACCAGGGCAAGCACCGTCATATCCGCCGCGGTCCCGCGCGCCATCATGCCCAGCAGCGTGCTTTTTCCAACGCCGCTGCCACCAAAGATCCCAAGCCGCTGACCACGGCCGCAGGTCACAAAACCATCCAGCGCTCGTATGCCGCACCCCAGAGGTTCGCGGATGGCAACACGATCCAGTGGCAGCGGCGCCGAGCCGTCAACCCACATGGTCTTCTGACCACGACATTCGCCTTTCGAGTCGAGAGGCGCGCCGGTAGCATCGATCACTCGCCCCAACAGATCATTCCCAACCTGGATCGAAGGCCGCGTGCCCCACGCAACGATTCTGTCTCCAAAGCGAATCCCTTGCGGCGGTTCGACTGCCATCGACAACATCGTCGATCCGCGAAAACCGATCACTTCGCCGGAGTATTTTTTACCCCCAGCGCTCGTAATCTCGCACGACTCGCCAATCGAACAGAAGGGCCCCTCCGACTCGATGAGATTGCCCACCACCTGCAGCACCCTTCCACGCCAGCGCAGCGTCGATCCTCGATCCAGACGATCGAAGTAGGGAGCCAGCGGACGCAGGTGGGTCACTTAATTGGGGGTCGCTGGGCCAGCAGATCAAAAAACCCCTGCTCCACTTCTTTGAGTTGAGCATCAATGCTGAAATTCGCAGACCCCAGATCCGTCTCCAGCACGCAATCCTTGAGACCGAGGTTATCGTCAGCCACGACCAGGATGGTCGCACCGTTTGCGGGACTGGCTAGATACTTCCGCCACTTGTCGGCTTCCGGTGTTGAAACGCGCACCGATACCGCCGAACCGTCATGAAGTTTGTCGATCGCAACGCGGACAAGGCCGGCAAGCAACATCGGATCGACCTGCGCCTCGCGATGCAGAATCTTCGCGGCAATGGCGATGGCCAGGTGCACAACGTCAGACTCGACGCGCGCGAAGTAATCCTTCCGCTCGGTCTGGAAAAGTTCGATCGCCGCCTGGATCTTCGCTGCCTGATCCTCGAACTCCGCACGCGCTGTATTTCTCATGCGCTCTTCAGTTTCGGCCACGGCTTCGGCCCGAGCGGAACTTATAAGTTTCTCCACCTCATCCGCGGAGAGGCTCGGCGTTATGTCCGCATCTTCGTTGGACGGAGCATCAAACTTCACTAGGTCGGCGTCGCTGAGCCGGGCCGAGAGGTCGCCGACATCGCGGTACATCAAAGAGCTGATCGGGAGTGAATGGAAACCCGCGTGGCCGTTAGACGACGTACTCATCATTTGCTTCACCCTTTAAAATCATCCTGCCTTCGGCCTCGAGCCCTCGGGCCACACCGACAATTTCGGTCTGCGCCTTAATGACATCCTTATTTCTGATCGGGCCGAGTGCTTCTATATCTTCCTTAAGCATTTCAACGGCCCTTGATGACATCGTCCGGAAAAAATGATTCTTCAGGTCTTCATTCGTCCCTTTGAGAGCAGTAGCCAGAAGTCGTTTATCGACAACGCTGGCCAACTCACGAATGTGTGTCTCGCCCACGGCCAGAAGATCGTCGAAGGTGAACATCAAATCGCGAATGCTGATTGCCAGCGACGGGTCCTCATCCTCAATCCCCGCCAGAATCTCCTGCGCCACGGTCGTATCGATGCAGTTCATAATGTCGGCCGCACTCTGGAATCCGGAGTAGGTCCGTTTACCCTGTTCACCCACCGCTCTCAAGCGCTGACTAAGTACGACGGAAACCCGCTCCGCCATCTCCGGTGAAAAGCGTCGCAGCGCAGCCAGCCGCTTGACGGCCTCGGCACGAATGTCGGTGGGCAGGCACATCAGCAGCGCAGAAGCCTGCCGATCTCCAAGCTGTCCGAGTACCAGCGCGATCGTCTGTGGATGCTCTCCGTCCAGAAACTTCGCTAGCTTCAGAGGCTCCGCACGTTGCAGCCACTCCAGTGGGCTAAGCTCGTGCGTCTTGGTCAGCCGCTGCATGATGCTCTCCGCATCATCTTCACCGAACGCCTTGATCAGCAAACGCCTCGCAAGATCGTGTCCACCCTGCACGAGGTAGTCCTGCGCCTGGGTCATGTGGCGATACTCCTCAAAGATCTGGACGGATAGTTCTACCGGCACGCTGCCCAGACTGGCGACCTCATTGGCTACCTTTTGCAACTCGTCTTCATTCAAACTACGGAACATCAAGGCTGCGGACTCTTCGCCCAGGACAGTGAGCAGGATGGCCGCTTTTCGAGCGCCGCTTAGCTTTGAGGCTGGATGTGGAAGCGTCACTTCGCCTCCTCACGAAGCCATGCACGTACCGCGACAGCGCTGCTCTCCGGCTCCGCCTGAACAAAATCCGAAATTTCCTTCTTCAAGAAAAGTGAGCGTTGAGCCAGAATGGCCGGCGCGCCAGTTACAGGCTCCGCCACAAGGGTTGGCGTTAGTCCATCAGGCCCCGCCCGCAGTGGAGAGGGCGCCGCAAGTGCTTTCTTTTGGATCGGCCGGATCATCAAAAAATAGACCAGCGCGAACAGTATCCCCAGAACAGCGTAACGTGCGATGGATGCGTATTCATTGAGACCTTTCCTGGTTTTATCGACAAAGTTTAGCGGCGCGCTGTCCATGATCGGAGCGCGATCGAAGCTCAAATTTTGAACACTGATAACGTCCCCGCGCGTGCTGTTGAACCCAATCGCCGCCTGTGCAATCTCGCTGATCAGCTTGATGTCTTCGGGCGAGCGCTTCCGATAACTCTCGACCCACTTACCTTTTTCTTGTCGGCGGTCCACGAAATCATCCACCAGCACCGCCGCCGTCAGCCGCCGGATGCGACCCGCCGGTTCGATGATGTGCCGCTTCGTTTTGTTGACCCCGTAGGTCGCGCTTTCCGTCTTCGATGACTGGCCGCCGTCCTTCAAAGGTGCGGCCGCAGGTGTGCCGGGTTTAGCGGCGAGCACATTGCTCGATGTCCCCGGGATCCCTCCATTCACAACGCCGCCCGCAACATTTTCCTCCGAACGCTGCATGTTCAGCGGGATGCTGACCGCAGGGTCATACTTCTCCTGGCTCTCTTCGCTGCTGCCGGTCTCGTACTCAATGTTCACCGTCGCATGAATCCGTTCGGCTCCCACCACAGGTGCAAGCGTCGCAATCAGCCGCTTCGTCAACGCCGCCTCTTCGCCTTCGCTCGATGATCCCGTACCGCTGTTGGGTCCAAGCGACTGGTTAGAATCTGCATCGACAATAGCCACGTCGGAGGGCTTCAACTCGTCCACCGCGCCCGCCACCAGGTGCGTAATCGCCCCAAGCTCGTCGCGCGAAAGCGAGCCATGCCGAAGCCGCAGTGTTACCGACGCCTTCGCGCTCCGTTCGCGATCCATAAACACAGAGTCCGTCGCCATCACCAGGTGGACGCGAGCGCTCTTGACGTTGCTCATCGTCTGGATCGTGCGCTCCAACTCACCTTCCAACGCGCGCTGATAGTTCACCTTTTCGTCGAACTCCGTCTGCCCCCACGACACCTTGTCGAAAATCTCAAATCCCATCCGTCCACTATGGGGCGAGTCGTGCGACGCCAGCTCCAGCCGCGCCGCGTCCACCTGATCCGCAGGCACACTGATCGACGTCCCATCCGGCCCTAGCTGAAACGGAATCTTCTTCGCAGTGAGCTCAGCCGATATCGTCTGCGCATCCGCGGGCTCCATGCCGGACATGAGCGGCTTGTAGTCGGGCGTCATCGCCATGTGCGCCAGCAATGCGATGGTCGCTACGGTAATAGCCAGTCCCGCGCCGAGATAAAGCCGTTGCTTCGGGTCCCGAGTCGACCAGAAAATCTTGACGCGTTCCAGGGCATTGCTCGCCGTCAGCCCAGGCTTCGTCGTCACCAATTGATTTGCGCTTGCCATCTTCACCGATCCTGCTCGCCGCTATGAAGTGCGTTGCCCGCAGGCATGCTTTAGAACTGCATCTTCTCGATGTCCTGATAAGCACTGACAATCTTGTTGCGGACCTGCATCATGAGCTGAAACGCAACGTCCGCCTTCTCGACCGCGATCATCACGGAACTCATATCTGCGTTGCCGCCCTGCAGCAGGCTGCCGATCTGCTGTTCCGCGCCGCCGCCCAGCTGGTTTACCTGCTGCAGCGCGTTCGTCAGAACCGCACCGAAACCCTGGCCCGGCTCCTCCTGTTCAGTGGTCTTTGATTGGGGAAGATCGCGAAGCGGGCCAATAGACTGGAGACTGGATGGTATGCCGTTCATATGCGCTCCGATGCCTAGCTCTTGAGAATGTCGATCGATTGCTGAATCATCTGCTTCGCCGCATTGATGGCCGACGCATTGAGCTGATAGGCCCGCACAGATCCCATCAAATCGACCATTTCCATCGCTGGATTGATGGCGGGATACGCCACATAGCCATCCTTGTTCGCGTCAGGATGGCCCGGCTGATACCGCATCACGGGCGGCGCCGGATCATCGCGTACCTCCGAAATCCTCACACTCCCCGCCAGCGGTCCATGGAAGCCGCTGCTGCTCGCCAGCGCGAGACGAAACGGCGAAACAGCCGCGGAACGGAACACAACTTCGCGCCGATGAAACGGTCCACCGGCCTCGGTGTGCGTCGTCTCCGCGTTCGCCATATTGGCGGCGATCACCTCTGCGCGCTGGCGTTCAGCTGCCAGGGCGGACCCACTCACGTTGAGCATGTCGAAGATTTTCATACTTAGCTTCCTCCGTTAATCGCAGCCATCATCCCGTGGAAGTGATGCTTTACGAGTTGAATGCCGATCTGGTACTGCAGCTGCGTCTGCGCCAGCAAAAGACTCTCGCGATCGATGTTGACGTTGTTACCATCCGGCCGCTCCATCAAACCCGAAACCTCTTGAGTCGCCGGGTTCAGCTGCGCCTGCCCGCCCTCAAACTGCGCCTCGTTCGATGAGCCAGCGGCAGCCTTATGCAGTTCGCTTTCAAAGTCGATGTCGCGAGTCCGGTACCCCGGCGTGTCGATGTTCGCCATATTGGCGGTGATCGCCTGTTGCCGGCTCGTTGTAAGCCGCAGGAAATTCTCCAGTGTTGACAGCAGATTTACGTCCGTCGTCATGCGTAGCTCCTTGGGGGCAAACCGTATTCCTTGATCTTGTTCCTCATCGTTCGCAGGCTTATCCCGAGCATCTCCGCGGCATGCGTGCGGTTGCCCCCTACAAGGCTGAGCGTGTTCTCAAGGTGAGTCTTCTCGAGGTCCGCAATCCGAGTGCCAGCGGGCGGAAGCATCCTGCGTGGCATTGCTGTCGCCACGGGTTCAAACTCTCTTTGGAAACAATCCGCGTCGATGCGCTGGCCCGGATAGAGCGACACAACGCGACGCATGAAGGTTGATAATTCGCGTACATTCCCCGGCCAATTGTGTGTCAAAAGTTGATCAACAAAACTGGCATCAAGAACCGCCGCACGACCCCCGCGCTCAGCGGAAAATTTCTCTGCAAAATGCTGCGCCAGTATCGCAACATCCTCAAACCGCTCCCGAAGCGGCGGCATAGAGAGCGGAATCACATTCAGCCGATAAAACAAATCGCTGCGAAAAGTACCGCGCTGGACCATCGCACTCAATGAAGCGCTGGTCGTGGCGATGACGCGAACATCGACGCCCACAGAAACGTCCCCGCCCGTCCGCTCAAACTCACGCTCCTGCAGAACTCGCAGCAGCTTGGGCTGGAGCTTCAGAGGCATCTCGTCGATCTCATCCAGAAGCAGCGTCCCGCCATTCGCCAGCTCAAACTTCCCAACCCTGCTCGCACCGCTAGAGGTCAGTTGACCGCTCCCAAACAGTTCGCACTCGATAAGACTCTCCGGAATAGCCGCGCAATTGACAGTAATGTACGGCTGCCCGCTGCGGTCGCTGCATTCATGGATAAGCCGAGCCAGCATGTCTTTGCCCGTCCCACTCTCCGCCTGGATCAGCACATCCGAATCCGTGCTCGCGGCCGCGCGCGCACGCTGCAGAGTTTGCAGCAGCGCCGGCGACCGCCCGACAATTTCGCAACTAGTTGCTTGCAGGTCCGTGCGGCTGAGCACGCCGGCCGCCTCACTCGCTTTCGACATCACCCGCAGCGCGGCCGCCTGCAACTGGTCGAACGATACCGGCTTCGTCAGATAGTCGAACGCACCGCTACGCATCGACTTCACAGCCTCGGGCACACTCCCGAACGCCGTCAGCAGAATCACGGCAGTGTTCGGCGAATGCCTCCGCACCAGGTTCATCACCTCAAACCCATCGCCATCGCGCATCCGTATATCGCTCACCACCAGGTCGAAATCCTTGCTCTTTAAAACGGAAGCGGCCTCATGCACGCCATTCGCCGTCTTCACAGCCCAGCCGTGCCGCAAAAAATTAGCCTGCAACGCTGTACGCATACCGGGTTCATCATCCACCACCAGCACAGCCCGCATGTCGCGCCCGCCAACGGAGTCCGTCATACAGGCACCACCGTCATGGTGAGGGCAGGGAACTCAATCAGAAACTCCGCGCCCGTCGGAAAAACATTCGACACCGACATACGGCCGTGATGCTGCCTCACAATCCTGTCGCACACCGCCAGGCCCAGCCCCGACGTATCTCCGCTACCACTAAACCCTGGCTCGAATATGTGCGCTATCTGCTCCTCGCGAATTCCGCATCCACTATCCGCGCACGTAAAGACAGCGCGGCCGCGGAACTGCCCCAGGACTTCACCTTCTTCCTCGTCGCGTTCCAGCGCCAGCGAAACAATGATTCGGCCCTCCGCCGGAGTATGTCGAATGGCATTCGAAAACAGGTTCAGCATCAATTGCCGGAGCGTGCCTTCGTGGCCCTCGATCAGCAAGTCGCAGGACTCATCAAACCATTCCAATGCGATCTCCGCCTGGTCCGCCAGCGGTTGAATAAACTCAATCGCCTGCGCTATCACCGCCGAGAGCGGCAGCGGAACCAGCTTCGGCGAACTGACGCTGTGAAAGCTCAACACGTTATTCACCGTGCCGGAAAGCGACCGAATGCCCGCGCGCAAATTCGAAATCCATTCGCCTTGGCGCTCGACATCCGACTCGATCAGCTCGGCAAACAGTTCAAGGCTCGCTAACGGATTTCTAATCTCATGGGCGAGAATCGTCGCCACCTCCGCCAGCGCAAGCGCATTGCGGCCAAACTCCCGGTCGCGTTCGGCCCGCTTCTGTGCCGTAATATCGCGCAGAATGAGGATCGTCTGATCCGGCTTCCCATCCCGTCTGTTCTGGTGAAACAGCCGCCGATTGCGTACCTCCAGCCAGCGTCCACCCTCCGCGCTTCGCACACAAACTTCCTGCTCCGTGTCTTCGCCCGATTCCCCGGCAAAAATCCTCGCCAGATTCACGCCGCTAAGCTCCGTAATCGCCTCAAGGGAAAGCGAAAGTGCTTGTTCCTTCCGCATCAAATCAAGGCCCAGCAGCCGTCCCGTCTCCGGGTTCATCATCGAGACGTCCCCATCACGCTCGATGACCATTACCCCACACGGCATCGAATCCACAATCTGCTGAAGAGCCAGCCTCATGCGCTCGTTTTTCGCCAGGCTTACATTCAACTCAACGTTGCGATCGGCGAGCTCCTGCCCGAGCCC
Source organism: uncultured Acetobacteraceae bacterium (assembly GCA_964658125.1). Taxonomy (GTDB): domain Bacteria; phylum Acidobacteriota; class Terriglobia; order Terriglobales; family Acidobacteriaceae; genus Granulicella. The sequence goes on from CAZZYB010000009.1 coordinate 18,940, forward strand.
ATAGACCTCCGCCTGCAACTCGCGATACGAAGCCTCGAGCCGCGACGACGTCGCAATGAACTCTGAGAACGCATCCGCCAGCAGACTGGCCTTATTCGTAGCAGGCAAGCTTGCAGTCGGTTCCAAAGCATGGCCGGAACCTGCGATGTCGCTTACCTTGCCAAGTTGCTCGGCAAGACCGGTATTTCTAAGGACGGGATGAGAACTAGGCAGCATCTGCCTATCCACTAAGCACGGCGAAGGCCAAAGCCGCCAGCATCCGTCTCCGTCAGAGAAGGACGTGTTCCGGCAGTATCTCCGAACCGCCCGCGACCACGATGCTGCACCGTTCCAGGACGTTCCTCAGCTCTCGCACATTTCCCGGCCAGTCGTGGGAACGTAACAGGTGCATAGCGCCCTCGCTCAACGTTGCTTGCGGACAGAATTTTGCGAGAAACGCCTTGGCCAATTTCTCCACATCGCCGTCACGCTCGCGCAACGGCGGCAGCTTGATTGGGAAAATCGCTAGCCGATAGTAGAGATCCTCACGAAACAACTTCTGCCGCACAAGATCAGGCAGCGCCGCATTCGTCGCCGCCAGCACCCGCACATCAACCTTCAGGTTGTCGTTGCCGCCGATCCGCTGCACCTCGCCCTGCTCAAGGAAACGCAGAATCTTGCTCTGCAGCGACAAAGGCATATCGCCAATCTCATCGAGAAACAGCGTACCTCCATGCGCCGCGTGGATACGTCCAATCCGCGACTGCACTGCACCTGTAAACGATCCCTTCACATACCCAAACAGCTCAGCTTCCAGTAGCGCTTCCGGAATAGCCGCACAATTGATCACCACAAGCGGCTGCTTGGCGCGCGAACTCATCAGGTGAATCGCCTGTGCGATCACGTCCTTTCCGGTCCCACTCTCGCCCGTAATCAGAACGGTCGTATCCCTGTGCGCAACCAGCCGCGCCAGTTCATAAACGCGCTGCATCGCCTCCGACTCACCCACCATGCCGCGCAACGCTCCACGCGTCTCCGTCCGTTCTCGCATCCGCTGCTGCTGAATCGGCGAGAGTAAAGATGGCCGCGCTTCGGCCGTGTTGCCGAGTTCCTCCGCAAGCCTCGCCGACAGCGGTGTCGGCGATCCGCTGCCCACCACCAGTTGGCCCGTGGGCGAATTGATTGAGAGGATCTGTACGCTCGGAAACCGCTGCCGAACCATCTCGCTGAATTCGTCGGACACCAGATCCGGCAGCAATGGATCCAGGAGCAGAATCGCAACAGAATTTTCATAGAGATATTCCATCGCTTCCGCCCCGCTGCCTGCTTCTAACAGTACCCACCTTGGAAGACGAAGCTTCAACCTCACTTCGCCCTGCAACCGGCTGTTAGGGCTCACCAGCAGCACGCCGGTGGGGGTGGCGTCTTCCTGCCGCGGATCTGAATAAAATTCAGACTTCACATCATCCTTATAGTGACTCGCAGCGCTAAGCATGAAGACCATTCCCGTTATGCCTGTAGGAACCGGCTGACCGTAACTCGATTTCCACGTGAAATGGTTCGGCACTCCACGTCAGTTTGCCGCCCTGTCGCTCAATATTGGCCTCTGCCAACGCCAGCTTCAGCGCAGACTCTTTCCCCAGCGCGCGGTACGTCTCCAATTTTCGAATGACAATCCTCACGCCTCCGCTGCACGGTGTCCCCATCAACTCAACCACGTCGCCCGCCAGCGATACTTCAAACGCCACCAGCAATATCCTGGACAAAGCCTGGTACACCCTTTTCTGATCCACGATCACCAACTGCCTGCCTTGAGGTAGCCGCAAACAGAGCTTTTTCTGTGCCTCCTGGTAAAACAGGCTCATCCCCTCGGCGACGTGCGCCAGCATCACTCCCACATCCTGCTCGGAGAAGTTCGGCTCGACACTGTGAGCGACCATGAACCCCTGCATATAACCGAACAGGTTGCACAGACGCTCGACCTGTCGAGCCGATTCGGCCATTAGCGTGCGTAACTCCTCCGCATTCATCTCCTCCGTCACAGTCGGGTCCAGCCTCACCTGCAGGACCGTCAACGGTTGCGCGATAGCGTGCAGAACGTCTGCGATGTTTTCGCAGAATTTATCCGTTTTCGTCCGTTCCTCAACGGCACTAGGTAACGCCATCTCGCTAGTCATTTCTCAACTCGTATCCAACCCCGCGAACTGTGTGAATCAATTTAACCTCGCCTTCTCCGTCGATCTTGTCCCGCAGATATTTCATATACACGTCGACAATATTGGTCGTGGGATCGAACGAAATCTGCCACACCTCTTTCATCAGGCTGGCGCGAGACACCGGCCTCCCCACGTTATTCATCAGGCACTCGAGGATCGAGAACTCACGTGGCGTCAGCTCGATCCGGCGTTGACCCCGCATCACGCGACGCCCCGCGCGATCCATCGTCAGATCGCCCACAGGGGCCGCCTGCAGGACAGGACTGTAATGGCGCCTCAGCAGGTTACGCATCCGCGCCTGCATTTCCTGAAATGAAAAAGGTTTTACTAAATAATCATCCGCTCCATGTTCAAATGCGAGGATCATATCCTCGGTCGCAGCTCTCGCCGTCAGAACCAGAATAGGAAAACGATGTTGGACTGTAGCGCGAATCCGCTGCAGGATCGCAATGCCGTCCATTCCCGGAAGGTTCAAATCCAGCACCACCAGGTCGTACGTGGAAGCCTGCAGATTCAGAAAAGCCGACTCACTATCGTGGCTCACATCCACGGCAAATTTCAGAAGATTCAACTCTCGACTCAGGAACTTGCTCAAGGACTTGTCATCTTCAACGATCAGCACGCGATGACTGTAAGTCACGAAATCTTCGAGCTGTGAAGTCAACCCCAGCGAAGCGATTCCCACGGGCTCGGGAACTCCGGTTGCTGAGTGAGAGTTCGATACCGGGGGTGAGATTTGCATAGGTCCTTCCTCGCTTTGACTATGAATCAGATGGCTTCAAGCGGAAGTAGGGATAGAGACATAGGGACGTGTTTCGACTCTCCGAGTTGTCATTCTGGGACACTCGACGTGGCCGGTAGTTTTGGGCCGATCATTAGAAAAGATTTTGTGTGCCTCAATGGAGATAGGAGCGAAACGTGATACGGCAAAGGCCGATGCAGGTCCGCAAACTCGAATATCGCAGTCCCCGACTCGCCTCCGCCATCGACATTTCATTTGCTGTCGACGGCGAAATCTTTGTCGGCCATTGCAGGGACGTCAGCGAGTCCGGCATCCGCGCCAGGTTCGCTCGAGACATAGCAGTCGGACACTCCGGCGTGCTTACGCTGCACCATCGCGATGGCCCCGTAAAGCGCCGCGCACGGGTTGCCTACATCGACGGCCGCACGGTTGGTCTGTCCTTCCTTCCCGACGAGCCGCAAGACGGCCCGCATACGATCGCCCTCGTAGTTAAACCATCCCCCACGGCCTAACCCACAATCGCGACGGCCTGATCAACCGAGAGCGTCCGTTGAAGCCAGCATGCAGACATCGAGCAGGTGAAGCAGGATGCGGCGAAGCGCTAACTCCCTCCCGGTAGGGTCATACCATTCGCGCAGCGTATGAATGCCGCCGGCAGTTCCTCCTGCGCCAATCGCCAGCGCCGGCACACCCATCGACAGCGGAAGGTTCGCGTCGGTCGACCCGATGCGCGCCTCGGTAAAGATGCCAAGATGTCTATCGACCGCGAGCAGGCTCTTGAACACGGGAGATTCCACGGAAAGTGCCGCAGCCGGCCGGTCCCCAATCAAAGAGATCTCTAACCGCAGTTGTTGTTGCGGCGGAGCTGAAGCCTTCGCAGCTTGAAAGGCCAACCGTATCGCGGCAAGCACCTCTGTCTCCGTCAAATCCAGCTGAGCGGCGGACACAGACCGAAGATCAATATCGGCTGTGGCCGACTCCGGTATGGAGTTCACCGACGTTCCACCCGCGATCGTGCCGCAGTGCAACGTCGTACGTGGAGCCTGCGGCAGCTCAATCCGCGAAAGGGCAACCAGCGTTTCGCTCAGCGCAAAAATGGGGTTAGGCAACGCCGCATCCGCCCAGGAGTGCCCACCCGGTCCGCTGATCGTAATCCGAAACCGCCGTCCTCCCACCGCGCGGTCAACCACCGTCGCATTCCCGCTACCCTCCAGCACAATCGCAGCCGCAATCCCGTGCGCGCCACTAAAGAGGTGGCGCATGCCGCGAAGGTCGCCGGGCCCTTCTTCACCCACGTTCGCCGCAAAAAGAATCGGGCACGCCGGCGCGAGCTCCGCATACTTCAA
>CAZZYB010000010.1:0-23133 GCA_964658125.1 uncultured Acetobacteraceae bacterium
CGAAACCGATGTCCGCGGAGAACTGGCCATTTCTTGAATTTTTGCTGGAGGTCGCGGACAGTTCGGTGACGTACAGGACGAGGTACTACACGACGGTGCAGCCTCTGGCCGTGATCGATGTGTTGATGGCGGATGAGACTAACCCGCGGTCGCTGGACTTTCAACTTGACCATTTAGCGGAGTTGTATGAGAAGCTGCCGCGGCATGATCCGTCTGACCTGAAGACGATGCAGGACGCATTGATATCTCTTCGTGGAATCGATCTGCAGGCTATTCAGTATCCGGCGAATGGACGGATGGCGCGGGGTGAGAATGGACTGCGGCAACTCGATCGATATCTCGCCGAGCTGGAGAAGCTCTTGCCGTCGTGGTCGAACAATCTATCGAACCGGTACTTCAGCCATGCTCGTACCTTACCGATCACCATGGGGCAATGACGAAACAGGATGATCTATAAGATCCGTCATCGAACGACCTACAGCTATGCGTATCCTGTTTCGGTGGGCAATCATGTGGCGTGCCTGAAGCCGCGTTCGCTTCCGTATAACAGTGTTGTGAGCAGCGTGCTTTGTGTAGAACCGAGTCCGGTCACGCTGACCGAACGCGTGGATTATTTTGGAAATACTCTTTACTTTTTCACCGTGAGCGAGCCGCATCGGGAGTTGATTGTCGAGGCCACGAGTGAGGTGGTGAGGACTGCTGGTGAGGCAGGGAGGGCGCAGGCGTCCTTGCCGTGGGAAGCGTCGACTTCGAGTCTTGCGCAGGATCACAGCGCCGAGGCGTTGGAGGCATATCAGTATCAATTCGAGTCGCCGCGGATTCGCATCCGGCCGGAGTTTGCGGCCTATGGGCTGAAGTCTTTTACGCCTGGGCGGCCTATGCGTGAGGCACTGATGGATTTGACCTCGCGCATTCACCGGGACTTTCGCTTTGACTCGAAGGTCACGACGGTGAGGACGACGATTGAAGAAGTGTTCAAGAAACGGCGCGGGGTTTGCCAGGACTTCGCGCATGTTCAGATCGCCTGCCTGCGGTCGATCAATATTGCAGCGCGATACGTGAGTGGATATTTGCGCACGTATCCGCCTCCGGGAAAGCCGCGGCTGGTAGGGGCCGATGCTTCGCATGCTTGGGTCTCGGCGTACTCGCGGGATCTGGGTTGGCTTGATATGGATCCGACGAACGATGTGGCGCCGACTGACGGCCACGTAACGCTGGCGTGGGGGCGAGATTACGGCGATGTCAGTCCGCTGCGGGGACTGATTCTTGGTGGCGCGGGCCATAGCCTCAAAGTTGAAGTGGATATGGAGCCGGTCGAAGCTTAGAGACGTGCAGCCTGCGGGGTTTGGCTAGAGTTTGCCGTCCCAGAGGTGTCGGTCGGCTTCCTGGGGTGTGTTCTCGACGCGGCTCTTTTCGTTGAGGATCATGGTGGATCGAGTTTTGAGATCGTATGGCGGCCAGACCGGCATGCCGCTCGCATTAGGGACTTCGCCGCGAATGAATGCCATCCACATTGCGTGGACTTGGTGTGCGAGAGCGGCTTCCGCTGATGAATTTTCGACATCGGTGTGCGGTATATCCCACGCGAGCCCGACGTCGAGAGAGTGATACGCCTCGCCCTTGAGGCGGCCACTGGATTCCGCGAAATCAAGGCGGTAGACGAAGGCCGATCCTCCGCCACGAAGGTGCGCCTCGACCACGCGGGTGGACGGAATACCGTACTCTTCGGCGGTGACGGCGAGGATTCGAAGCTGTTCGGGATTCAACTGCGGGTGGAGGTGTTTGTACTCCGTCAATAGGGCTTTGAATTTCGCGAGGGGCATATTGCCGAGGTCGGCAGCGGTGGGGTCGAGTTGCGGATGCGGGCCGATGAAGAAGGCGCTTTCATCGTGGTTCGTTCCGATCAGAAGCCGTTTGCCGCGAGTTGAACCAGCGGCTATGGTTTCAATCGGCAGGCGCGGTATGAGGTCGCCATCGATTTCCGCGCGCAGAGGGAAGTGTTGAGGCCAATGTTTCGTGAACGTCTGCTGGCACTGGATCAATGCGGCTGCGGGCGCCCCTTTGAACGACGTGCCGGGGTTGGCCTTATTCCAATCATTGTTGAAGCCGGTGGAGACTTCTGCGGAGTATGAGGCAGGCCACACGCGCTCCGCTCCACCGCTTTCGGAGATGACCTGATCGAACAGCGACTTTGCCGAAGGGATGCCCATGAGGAGGTCGGCTAACTTTGCGCCAGCGGACTGGCCGCCGAGAGTGATTCGAGAAGGGTCGCCGCCAAACGCAGCGATGTTGTCCCTGATCCACTCCAGTGCGCAAATCAAATCACGGAGCGCGTTGTTTGCCGAACCTGCGTAGCTGGAGCCGAGGATCGGCGCCGCATCCAGAAATCCGAAGACGCCGAGGCGGTAGGGAATGGTCACGCAGACGATGTCCTGCTTCGCGAATTTTGTGCCGTAGAAGGTCGGTTCGAACGCGTATCCGCCTGTGAAGCCTCCGCCATGAATCCAAACGAAGACGGGGAGGTTCTTCTTGCGTTGCGGTGCCCAGATATTGAGGTGGAGGGAGTCTTCGCTTTGAGGAACATTGGGCAGGCCGGGCTGCATTGCCGCGGCGGAAAACTTTGTGGCGTTGCGCACGCCTGGCCAGGGCTTCACTTTCACGGGAGGGCGAAAGCGAAGCTCTCCCAGCGGCGGCTCGGCAAAGGGGACTCCACGAAAGATGTTGATGCCGTCGGCGGAATCTCCCTGCAGTGTGCCGCTGTGGGTTCGAACGAGAGATTGATCGCTATTGGAGAAGGCCGAGTCTCGCAGTGCGAGTGGCGCGACCAAAGCTGTGGAAAGAAATTGCCTGCGGGAAGATTTCATCGCCTGCCTCTGTATCCTGAATAATCTGTCGTCTACGCTATTCCATCCGGTAGACTTCGACTGCGTTACTTTGACGGAAGTTTATTCGAGGAGTCTTTATGCGAACTGTACGCGTTCTTGCCATGCTTGGCTTTGTAGTTGCACTCATCCTTCCTGCTCAACAGCCGGCAGCGTCGCCATCGACTGGCGTTTTAGCGCCGGCGGAGGTGGAACGGCTCATGCCTGCGTCGGTCTTTTTCAGTGGACAGTCGGCAACAGTTCAAATCCGCAATAGTGCGGCCATCCGCTTTGCCGGCGGTGGAATCACCCTGGCTGGGATGGTGGATACTGGCGGCTATTCCTCTGCGGTGCGAGAGCGTTACCAGTTCTATTTGCTGACAGATACGGCTATTGAGATCGGCGGAAAGCATGTTGCGGCAGGCGCTTACGGTGCGGGTTTTGTCGCGGATGGTTTCCTGTTGATGGACCTGGGAGGCCATGAGTTGCTTCGGTTGCCGGCGACGACGGATACGCCTATGAAGCGCCCGCGGCCCCTGCAATTTGTGGCGGCTCCGGAGGCTGAAGAGTATCGACTTTACGCTGGGCGAGCTTATGTTGCGCTGAAGCAGGCCAAGTAGGAACGGACTGCGGCGTTTCTCGTTCTGAGCGAAGGTGCCTTCGCTCAGAACTGGGTGGGCCTCCGCCCTCGGTCAGCGTGACAATTCGGTCGAGACCCCGGTGCGGTAAGCTGTTCCAGCTTCCCGCTGGGCCGATGCATCCGATCTCACGGTATCGAGGATGTATTTCCTATCAAGCGATCGCACGCGGTGTTTCCAAGTGGTCAGACCGGCGCCCTCGGCATCATCCTGAAAGAAGTGATGTGTCCCCGCAAGCCTGCGTTCCTTACGCCGTAAGGCATGAAGGTTTACGAGCGGAGTGCGTTGTGAAGCACGCGGTCAGACAGCCAGACAAACGTTTGTCGAGATTTGTCTTTCCGGCTCCGGGGTCCTCTTATAGTGCTTGACAAATAGCACAGCGCAAGTCTTAAATGGACGGCGGTTCCAACACAGTTAGAAGATAAGCGTTTGTCTTGGCTCTATCAGGCTGTTTTCGTTGCGTCTGGGTTGGGCCATTTAGGAATTGATTGCTGAAACTTTACGGAGGGCAGTATGAGCAAGATTTGGGTAGCGGCGGTATTCGCCGGGGTTTTGGCAGCGCCCGCATCATGGGCGCAAAACACCAATTCGGGTGATATCCGGGGCATTGTGACGGATTCTACCGGCGCAGTGATCGCAGACGCGACCGTGACGGTGCTCGATACCGACAAGGGTGTCACGACACAATACACGACCAACCATGATGGACTTTTTGATACCGGCCCGATTGTGGCCGACAACTATCGGGTGACAATCTCACGCGAAGGTTTTTCGAGCTTTGTGCGTTCCTCGATTACTTTGCAGGTGGGTACGGTGACGATCAATGCCCGGCTGCGGCCCGGCACGGTAGCGACCGAGGTCGTGGTGACCGACGACGTTCCGCTGATCAAGACGGAGAGTGGCGAACAATCGACGACGCTCGAAGCGAAGGAGATGTCGAAGCTGCCCAACGCGGGTCAGGACTGGCAAAATTTTGTGAAGCTGATACCGGGTGCAACGGGAACCTCGACCACCGGCACAACCGATACCGGGCAAGCCTTTTCGATCAATGGCAACCTGCCCTATAACGCCGTGCTTGCAGACGGCGCGTCGTCGTCACTCTCGCATTCTGGCAACGCCGACGTTTCAGTGTTTGAAACCGTGCAGGAAGTTCAGATAAGCACGTCGTCGTTCTCCGCGCAGTACGGTATTGGGGGAGCGGTATTCAACCAGATCAGCAAGGGCGGAGCGAATTCGTTTCACGGGGCTTTGTACGAATACGCACAAAATGACGCGTTGAACGCCAAGAGCTACTTCCAATCCTCGAAGCCTTACCTGCGGTTCCACAACTTTGGTGGAACGTTCAGCGGTCCCGTCACGATACCGAAACTCTATAACGGGCATGACAAGCTGTTTTTCTTCTTCAACTATGACAAGACCATTCAGTTGAGCGCGTCCACTGGGTACAACACGGTGCCGACGGTGGCGATGCGAAATGGAGACTTCAGCGGGTTGGCGCCGATCTATGATCCGTCCACCTCGACGACAGTGACTGCAGGAGGAAAGAGTTACATCAGCAGAACCCAGTTTGCGGGCAACAAGCTGCCGAGTATCGATCCCATTGCGGCCAAGATCCAGGCCCTGTATCCGCTGCCGAACTATACGGGCCCGCAGCTTTCGGTAAATGCGACCACGGGCATCACGACCAACAATTATTACTACAACGTTCGCGGCTCCAATCCTTTCAATAAATACTTCGGCCGTTTCGACTACGACCTCACTTCGAAGAATCGCATCACGGGATCGGTCACGAAGCGGGATAACCCTGCACTGGTCGTCGGCTCGTTGCCTTGCCCAATCAACTGCGAGCTTGGCGACGTGGACAGCTATAACGCGCAGATCACGGATGTGTGGAACATCAGCTCACGCACCATCAACGAAGCGCGCTTCGGCTACACCAATCAGCTGAACTTCTATACGCCGCAGTCGCTTGGCAGCGGACTTGGACCGTCGCTGGGCTTGCCTTATCTGAAGGCTGACATTCTACCTTCGGTGAACATCAGCAGCTATCAGGGACTGGCACCTTCGACGAACGCGATCTACAAAGAGCACAATTACGATCCTTCCGATGTGGTGACGATGATTCGCGGACAGCATGTTCTGCACTTCGGCGGCGAGTATCTCGTGTTTCAAGACAACTCGACGGCGTGGGGCAATGTGAATGCGACGACCATTGGGTTCACCGGCGTGTATACGCAGTGCACCTTCTGCCAGGCGGCGACGGGCGTCGGTGGCGGTGGATTGGCCTCCTCAGGCAATGCCTACGCGGACTTCCTTACCGGCAACATTCAGAACTGGTCTGCCGGCGTGACGCCTGAGTTTGCGGGTCGTCAGAAGGCTCCGCAGATGTTCGTTCAGGATGACTGGAAAATCAAGCCGAACCTGACCATCAATATCGGTCTGCGCTATCAGATCATGGAAGGATGGTCTGACAACAAGGGCAACCAGCGAACGTTTGATCCCACGCTCACTAATCGCCTTACCGGCACGCTTGGTGCAGAGTGGTTTGGAACGAGCAAGGAGGGTGGCCGCACGCAACTCCAGAACAACGTCTACGATACGTTCCTGCCTCGCGTTGGGTTTGCGTACCAGTATCGGCCCGGAGGTGTTGTCCGCGGCGGCTACGGTATGTATGCCTATCTGTGGAGTCTGGATACTTATGGCGGAGACGAAGGTGCGGCGTTCGGCTCGAAGGGTTCTCTGAGCGATACGACCAACGGACTTACGCCGATCGGCAAGATTTCCGCTGCCAATCCTCAGTTCCCCTATATTCCGAATACAACCGACAACGCAGCGTTCAATGGGCAAGGTGTGAACTACACCGATCGGACCACGCCAGTCACGAAGATCCATCAGTACAACCTGACGGTGGAGCAACAAATTGGAGCCAACATGTCCGCCAGTCTGGCGTACGTGGGAAGCCGATCCGTCAACCTGAACTTCAGCCGAGACATCAACCAGGTTCCGGTCGGAAAACTCGCGCTGGTGGATCAGCAGTTCCGTCCGTATAACCAGTTCACGAGTATTACCGGGAGCACCTTCAATGCGGATGCGAACTACAACTCGCTGCAGGCGACTATCCAGCGCCGCCTGACCCGAAGTTTTTCGTTCCAGGCTAGCTACGTATGGTCGAAGTTCCTTGACGAGTATGATTCGTCGGCGTGGGGCAGCCGTAACGGCACCACGACGTATCAGAATTCCAATGACGTCGGGTCGAACTACGGTCCGTCCAACTTCGATGTACGGAATGCTTTCAAAGGGAACGTCATCTATGTGCTGCCTTTCGGCCGTGGACAAATGTTCCTGAACAAGAGCAGCCTGTTGGATGAACTGATCGGCGGATGGCAGGCTTCAAGTCTGTTTGTTTTGCAGGGCGGCAATCCTTTCACGGTCACTATTCCAACCAGCCTTGCGCAGTCTTATGCCGGGTCGGGCAACCTCTATCCGAACTGGAATGGGGACCCTAACAACGTCACCAACAAATCGCTGAACCACTGGTTCAATACGACCTACGTCGGGCAGGCTGGCACGGCGCTGGATGCAACGCCTGCCTACTCGATCCCTGCTAACGGAACGTTCGGCAATTTCCATCGCAATAACATCTATGGTCCCGGCCTTGTGAGCTTCAACGCTTCGCTCGGCAAGACTTTCGCGGTCTACAAGGAGCGCGTAAAGATGCAGGTGCGGGCCGATGCTACCAACGTTCTGAACCACCCGGTGTTCGCCAATCCCAACTCTTCCATTACCAATGGAAATTTCGGAAAGATCACTGGAACCAATCCTTACGTCGGCGGTCGAAACATCCAGCTGGGGGCTCGACTGTCTTTCTAACGCTGTAAACACGGGGGCGAGCGCGACTCTGTTCGCGCTCGCCCTTGTTCTTGTCCGCTGCATCCACCGGTGCTCTAATTGCTTCGTATGATTTCTCGGCTTCGCATTGTTCTATGGACGTGTGTCCTGGCGGCATTTTGCGCGAAGATCTTGGCGGGTCAGGTCTCGTCCGAAGATGCGCGCAGACATGCGGAGCGGGCTAATGAGGCGTTGAAGTCGGGCCATCCGGAGAAAGCGATTCCCGAGTTTCAAGCGTTGGTTACGGCGAATCCGGACAATGCGGATGCTCAGGCAAATCTCGGCGTGCTGCTTTACTTCCAAGGAGAGCCTGCGAAGGCGGTGGGACCTTTTCGAGCGGCGCTTCGGCTGAATCCTGGGTTGTCCAAAATACGGGCGTTGCTGGGTCTTGCGGAATCGCAACTGGGACAGAGCGATGCTGCGCGCGATGATCTTACCGTGGCGCTTACGGTAGTCGATGAGCTAAAGCTTCGTAAGCAGGTGGGGCTTTCGCTGCTCGAGGTGCAAACGGCGCAACACGATCTCGCGGGCGCGGCTGTGACCGTACACGAACTGCGAGAGAAAGCGCCAGGCGATCCCGAAATTGAGTATGCAGCGTATCGGATCTATAGCGACATGGCGGGTGAAGCCCTTCTTTCGCTCTCGTTGACAGCGCCTAAATCCGGCCAGATGCAGCAGGCGATTGCTCATGAACTTGTTCGGGTTCGGGACTTATCGGGTGCGATTGCGAGCATGCGCCGTGCGATTGACGCTAACCCTGCTCTGCCGGGGATTCACTTTGAACTCGCCGAAGCACTGCACGCGTCGGACAGTCCTGCGGATCGTGTGGAGGCAGAGAAGGAATACTTACTAGCCTTAGCCAAGAATCCTCACGAAACACAGGCGGCGGTGCGACTCGGTGATATATATGCGGAGCGCAGCGATTGGGTAAGTGCCGCGAACTTTTATCAGGCGGCGATGACTCAGCAACCGAGTAATGCGGACGCGTCGGTTGGCCTGGCGCGGGTCTACAGCGAGCGCGGCGACACAGCCAGCGCGCTGCCCCTTTTGCGAGCTGCTATACAAAATGATCCTACGAATATACTGGCGCATTTTCGTTTGAGTGCGCTTTATCGCCGGCTTCAGCATCCCGAGGATGCTGCCCGCGAACTTGCCGAGTATCAGCGATTGAAGAAGCTTAAGGACGATTTGCGGACGGTTTACAGCACGATGAAGCTAACGTCTCCTGGCGAGCACGGACCGGACGATCAGCCGAAGAGTGGCCCGGGGGCTTCGCGTTGAGCCGTTCTGTTGTGCTGACGATTTGTTCTGTTCTCGCTTCGACCTGGCTCTCGGCGGGCCAGCAGCCGAGTCGGAATGATGCCTCGCCTTTGCCCACGCTGGTCGACATTACAGCATCAACGGGGATTCACTTCTCGCATCTTTCCAGCCCTGAGCAGCGGTACATTGTGGAGTCGATGAGCGGGGGCGTTGCTCTGCTGGATTATGACGGCGACGGCTGGCTCGATATCTACTTCACCAATGCACCGAGCGTTGCGATGGCACTGGCAGGCAAACGGGCCCGTGGTGCCCTGTTTCATAACAATCACGATGGCACCTTTACGGACGTTACTGATAAGGCGGGTGTGGGTTATCCATGCTGGGCGATGGGGGCCGCTGTAGCGGATGTGGACAATGATGGACGCCCTGACCTGCTGGTGAGTTGTTTCGGTGGGGTTGTGCTGTATCGGAATAATGGTGACGGCACCTTTACGGACATCACTGCAAAATCGGGGTTATCGAAGGACAAGGGATGGGCGACGGGCGCGGTCTTTGGCGACTATGACGGCGATGGCTTTCCTGATCTGTTCGTGCCGCACTATGTGGACCTTAAACTCGATGATCTTCCACTGTTTGGTTCAAAGAAGACGTGTCAGTACCATGACGTTGCTGTGCAGTGTGGGCCACGGGGGCTTCAAGGCTCGCCGGACGCGCTGTATCACAACGATGGCGACGGCACCTTTACGGACGTGACGGCTGCGGCAGGAGTGGGTGACGCCAATCATTACTTTGGGCTCGGCGCGGCGTGGTCGGACTTCGGCAACACGGGTCGTTTGGACCTCTTTGTCGCTAACGATGGCGAACCAAACTATCTCTATCGGAACGAAGGCAATGGACATTTCAAGGAGGTGGGCTTTGATGCCGGTATAGCCGTTAGCGAAGATGGCGTGGAGCAGGCCAACATGGGTGTTGCCGTGGGCGACTATGAGAACAAGGGCAACATGAGCATCGCCATCAGCCACTTCAGCGATGAGTACATGGCGCTCTATCGCAACGATGGAAAGATGAATTTTACCGACGTGTCTCATTCCGCGGGTATAGCCCGGCCGACGCAGCCCTACGTAGGCTGGGGCGACGCTTTTATCGATCTCGACAATGCCGGTTGGCAAGACCTCATTCTGGTGAACGGTCATGTTTATCCGCAAGTGGACAACGCGAAGATCGGAACCAGTTATCGCGAGCCGGGCATTGTCTTTCTCAACGGTCATGACGGAAAGTTTCGCGACGAAACGGCACGCGTTGCGCGTGCACTGATGAAGCCTCAGGTGAGCCGCGGACTTGCGGTTGGCGACCTGTTCAATCGCGGCGCGCTCGATGTTGTGATCGAGAACCTGACAGGGGAGCCGATGATCCTGTCGTCGCATCCATCCCCGAAAAATAATTGGGTTACGTTTCAGCTCGAGGGTGCGCCTCGAAACCGCCTGGCGTTGAATGCGCGCGTCCGCGTTACGAGCAATGGAGTGACACAGACGGGTGAGTCGCGTTCAGGCGGAAGCTACCTTTCGCAGAGCGATCTGCGAATACACCTTGGCCTAGGTGCGGCGATTTTCATCGACACGGTGGAAGTGCAATGGTCCGGTGGCGGCCGCCAGACATTCCATCATGTCGAGGCGAAGCATTTTTATAAGCTCAAGCAGGGTGGTGAGCTTTCGATGGTCAACTTTGCCGATCGCAAATAGAACTACTTTGTTGTTCGCAACATTTGGGCGGAATAGAGAGACGTTCGCGCGAGGATGAAGAGTGTCCGTCCGTCGCTGCCGCCGAAGCGCAGGCTTGTCGGGCGCTCCGGTACGTCGATCTCGCCCACCTGCGTTCCGTCGGGGCGATAGATGTATATCTGCCCGGCTGCCACGTAGACGTTGCCATCGGGGGCGACCGCGACGCTTTCGCCTCCACGATTGGCGAACAGTTTTACGTCGGCCAGTGTGCCATCCTGCTTTACGGTGCCCACGAACGTTCGTTTCTGTCCTTCGTCGCTCACGTAGAAGAGGGTGCCAGGCTTCGCCGGTGCGAGTGTGAACGCGCGCAGAACGTCAGCCATCTTGGTGCCGTAGTAGAGCGCGCCGTAGACGAAGTCGTCGCCTCCGGGAAGGAAGGTTGTGCCGTCGGGGGAGACGAAGCGCCAGGGTGGTGCGGAGTCGCCGATGTTCGCATGGCGTTGAGCGTCGAATCGCCAGTGGTCGACGGGGAGTACGGCTGTACCGCTCGCGGGGGTGTCGGAGGGGACAGCTTTGAGCGGCTGTAGTGAGGCCGGGGAAGAACCGGGCTTCATCGCATAGACGGTGCCGTTTCCGAGGTAAGAGACGACCATCATGTTGTCGGCGTGATCGAAGAAAATGTTTGCGGGGTCCAGTGGGCTGTCGCTCACAATGGAAAGCTGCTTGTTGTCCGCGGAGTAACGGAAGATGTGTTGCTTGATGGGATCGAGGAAGTAAAGGGTTCCGTGGCTATCAGTGGTCGCGCTGGAGGCGTTGAAGAAGCCCCCGGCGAGTCGCTTTGCCTGCTGCTGAGTGGGCTGTAGTTTGGCTGGGGTTCCCGGTAGATCGAGCGCCGCGATTTCGAGTTCACGGTTGGCCGTTCCGCTGGTGTCGTCGCTCACGGAGTTGTCGAATACGGCTTTGCTATCGCTGTAGATGTGAAGGTTGCGGAAACGGATATTGCTTGAGCCGTTGACGTGGATGGTGTCGGGGTAGGGAACGAAGCTGCTGACCACGCGATAGGCGTGCATTTCGGCGATTGTGATGTTGTGCGAGTCTTCAATGGAGAGTGGGAGGCACTGCGGGCCTTCGCCGCGCTCTTCTTCGGTTTGCAATGCGATCAGCTCCCAGTTGGCGGCGCGCTTCAATACGACTTCGTTGCGCACGTGGTGCTCGCTAGATAGCTCGTAGACGTGGCCCTCTGTCGATGTGTCGGAGACGTACAGCCCGGCTTGCGAGAAAGTATCCGGAGTCCATATGTCGGCAAAGGTACCGCCACCTCCATCTGTTACCCACAGGCTTGGATATTGTGCGTCCCAACGGTAGGTGATCTCGGGGTCGCCGCTGTGGGTGTTGTTGTACGGATTCATTCGAGTGCCGTCGGCGTTGTTGGTTCCATGGCCGCCGAGAAAACGCACATCGTCGAGCAGCGAGTCCTTTCCTGCCTTCCAAAGCGCCGCCACCGCGAGGTTGTTTACTCCACCGGTGAACAGTCCGATGCCTTCGATAATTGTGCTGCCACTTTTCGGTGCGAGGATCATCGGCTTCGGTGAGCCGACTCCGGTGAAGCCTGGTGTGTTGTCGGAGAGGAAAAGCTGGGTCGAACTGGGGTGCAGGCCGATGAGGACTGTCTCTGGACGCAAGCGTATGGTGTCGCTGATTTTGTAACGCCCACTGGGGAGATAGACGAGGCGATGGTCGTTGATGGCCTTCTGCAGGGCGGCTGTATCGTCGGTTGCACCATCGCCGGTTGCTCCGAGGTCTCGCGCGTTTACCCAGCCTGTCTGCGACGGAAGCGAGGGGATGACACGATAGATGGCGGGCATCGCTGTGAGTTTCGAGGTGGCCACCGTATCCTCGATTTTGCCTTCGGCGGCTGGGTTGCCGAAGCTGAGGCCGTGGGCGAAGTGGTCGATGCGATAAAGCTCGCTGGGGCCTGAGAATGTCTTCCCGCTTTCGCGAAGCTTTGCAAAGACCTTGACGCCCTTCGTGACGGTGTCTTCGACATTGATCTCTGTGAGGCGGGAATTCTCTGCGCTGATGAGGATGGCGGGACCGGAGATGTTTTCGAGCCGCGAGTGTTGCAGCCAGAGTTCCTCGATGTAGTTGGGTTCTATCTCGATAGCTGTCGGCAGGTTGCGGAACGTGTCGCCGACGAGGGCGAGGCCTGCTTCGTGTTCTTTGATGGCAGCGCTGGTTTGTCCGTCGAAGGTTGAATCGAGAAGAGTAAATTGCCATCCCGGCGAGGGTCTACCGGTAATGATTCCGTACTGGCCACCGAGGAATGTGAGGTCCTCGGCCTCGTTTCCGATGTCCTGGAGCGCGGCGAGGCCGGAGTGGATGTGAAACGTCATGTGGGTCAGAAAGCAGTGTTGCGCGACGTGAAAACGGATGCCGATGGCGCCAGGATTGCCTTCGCCGAGGTCGAAGTCGATGTTACTCATCGCGGAGTAGAACGTTCCGGGGTTTGCGTCGACGACGTTCAATGTTGGGGGGACCGAGCCGGGGAAGGGTGTCGGTGGCCGACGTGGAGCGTTGGCGGGCGGCTGCATTCCACCGCGGCGACGCTCGCCGGTCCTGCCGCCGGTGAAGACGATCATGTACGCGGGATCGGAAGCGTAGCCGGGGGTGTGACTTTGAAGGAGGAACTCGGGGCGATGCTGACCGTATCCGATGACGCGCACGCCGGGCCAGATGAAGACGGTGTGGGTTAGCCGGTAGCGTCCTTCTGGCACGAAGAGGATGCCCTGATGGCCGGTGTCGGCGACTGCGTCCACGGCTTTCTGGAGGGCATCGGTATCGTCTGCGAGGCCGTCACCCACCGCGCCGAAACGATCCTGTGTCAGGTATACCGCAGCCTTGTCTTCGAGACGCTGTGGATAGAAGGACTGTGCGTGAAGTAGAGGTAAGACAAGGGCAGTTGCAAAGGCCAACACAGCGAAACGAGGTAGAGTCATGCGGGTCTCCGGGACAGCATTGATTACCAGACATAGGTCGCTGCGGCACCGGCTGGCAATGTCGCTGAGGCGCCTTTATTTTTGAAGTTGATGGTGAAGCTGACCGCGTCGGCTGTCGGGTTTGCGACGATGAGTACATGCTGCTTGCCGGGCGTGAGAAACGCTACGTGGGGTGGCACTGTGGTGCCGGTCGATGCGATGCGGACGGAGCCTGCCGGGACGAACTTCGAGGCGTGGCCGACTGTGTAGTAGGCGATGTTTCGCGTCACTGTGTCGCCGTCGAGTGTGATCGCTCCCGTACAAACCGGACAGCCGCCGTTTGAGGTATGTGGCCCGTTCTGAGGGTCGGCGGCGAGGTTCCAGAGCAGCACGTTGCGGCTCCAATTTTCGGGTGCGCCGACGATGATTCGGGCAACTGGATTCGCGATGTTCAGGCCGGTGTCGTTTTTCCGCGAAACCACCATTTGCTCGGTGAAATAGAGGTTCTTTTGCGGGAACGCCGTTTGCACGGTGGTCATGGCATCGATGGTGCCGCGGTAGAGGTGGAAGCCCGATCCATCGGTGTACTTTGCTGCAGCAGGATCGCGGAGGATCGTCTCAGAGTATTCAGGATGGTCGCAGTTGTGGTCGAAGCTGATGATCTTCGTTTTCAGACCGGCTTTTGCCAGCGCGGGGCCAAGGTGGGTGCCGATGAAGGTTGCTTCTTCTTCCGCCGTCACGACCATGCTTGGCGTGTTCTTCGGGTTCTCGGGTTCGTTCTGCGGCGTGAGCGCGTCGATGGTGATTCCCGCGGCCTGCATGCCCTTCAGGTACTTCACCCAGTAGTCCGCGTAGGCCTGGTAGAACTCCGGCTTGAGGCTTCCGCCCTTCGGATCGCCGTTGGTCTTCATCCATGATGGCGCTGTCCAGGGCGACGCGAGGATCTTGATGGAAGGCGCTATCGCCAGGACTTCTTTCAGCACCGGAATTACGTTTGCTTGATCGGGCGAGAGACTGAAGTGGGCCAGGGCCGGATCTGTTTCGCCAGCGGGCATATCGTCGTAGGTATAGACGCGGTCGTTCATGTCGGACGCACCGACGCTGACCCGGAGATAGTTTGTGCCGATCTGTCCGGGACCTCGACCGAAGAACTCATGGAGGAGCGCTGCCCGTGCGGGGGCGGTCATCTTCATCATCAGTTGAGCGCTGCCGCCGGTGAGCGCAAAGCCGAAGCCGTCCATGGTCTGAAATTTCTGTGAGTCGTCTACGGTGATGGCGTTGCTGCTGTTGCTGATCTTCGCGAAGACCAGGGGTTGTGGGTCCTGGGCGAGCAGGTGGGTTTTGTCGGGCGTCGTCAGCCATACCTGAATCTTCTTCGGCGCGGCTATGGCCGGTATGGAAAACAGGAGCATTGCGGCGGCTCCGCTGACATTCAGGAAGTGACGGTGAGTGCGTAGATTCATCAAGTTTCCTCTCGAAACGGACCACGCTCGGGCGTCCTGCTTCAGGTGACAAAACATTGGAGACAAACGATTGACTAGAACATTACTCAAAAAGCTGCTGGATTGACAAATCGATTTCCGGTGATAGCCTTGCGGGTGCCATTTACCTGCGTCCTGCGTCGTCGGGAGCAAGGCCAAGGAGTAATCACTGATGCGTCTGTTTCAAATCCCCGCGATTTTCGTTCTGCTGGTGGTAACGACTGTAATGATGGGTCAAGCCCCAACCGCGGACTCTCCGGCAATCGAGCAGAAGGTCGACGCGTTGATTGCAAAGATGTCGGTGGACGACAAGCTGAAGCTCATTGGCGGTGTCGATAGTTTCTACACCCAGGCGATTCCGTCGATTGGCCTCAAGCGGCTGAAGATGTCCGATGGTCCCGTGGGTGTGCGCACGTACGGGCTTGCTCCTGCTTATACGGCGGGTGTTGCGCTGGCGGCAACATGGGATCCGGCGCTGGCCGAACGGGTTGGCGCTTCACTTGGAGACGACGCGCGGGCCCGCGGCGTTAATTTTCTGCTGGCTCCCGGGGTGAACATCTATCGTTCGCCTCTAAACGGTCGCAACATGGAATATTTCGGCGAAGACCCCTATCTGGCTGGGCGTATGGCCGTTGGGTATATCAACGGTGTGCAGAGTAAAGGTGTATCAGCAACGGTAAAACATTTTGCTGCAAACAACTCCGAGTATGACCGGCATCGGATCAACAGTGTGATCGACGAACGCACTCTTCGTGAGCTGTATCTGCCTGCGTTTGAGGCGGCGGTGAAGGAAGCGCATGTCGGTGCCGTGATGGATAGCTACAACCTCGTCAATGGCGAGCATGCGACACAGAACTCACATCTGAACATCGATATCCTGCGGAACGAGTGGGGCTTCAAGGGCGTTCTGATGTCGGATTGGACGGCGACATATGACGGTGTCGCCGCTGCGAACGGCGGTCTTGATCTGGAAATGCCTTTTGCGAAACTGATGACTCCAGAGATTCTGAAAGCCGCACTGGTTAATGGGAAGCTGACCATGGGGGTGCTGGATGAAAAGTGCCGGCGCATCCTTCGGACTGCGATTCAGTTCGGTTGGCTGGACCGCGATCAGACGATCTCTTCGATCCCGCTGAACAACCCCAACGCGGATAAGGTCGCGCTGGAGGAGTCGCTGGAGAGCATCACGCTGCTGAAGAATGACGGCGGTTTGCTGCCGCTCGATCCGAAGCGTGTGAAGACGATCGCAGTCATTGGGCCGGAAGCGTCCGTGGCAGTTGTGGGCGGAGGCGGAAGCTCGCAGACTACGCCTTTCAAGGCCGACAGCTTTGTTGCCGGAATGATGAGCGTGGCGGGCGATCGCATCAAGGTCTTCTATGTTCCCGGTCTGCCGCCTCTGGGTACGATCTTCGGGCGGACGTCCTTTCGCAATCTCAAAATCGATGTGAAGGGTACGGGCGAGGCTCCGCGGCAGGAGAACACTGACCGCGGCCTTAGCCGGATCAATACCTGGAATGGCACAGGCGGTGGTGGTGGCGGTGCTCGCGGTGCGGGATTGACCACGTACCACTACAAGGGCGAGTATGTGCCCACCGCGCAGGGTGGTCATGTGCTGCTTGCGGCGGCGCCCGATCAGGATACGTACCGTGTGCTGGTGGATGGGAAAGAGGTTATCGCCCAGGCGCGGGGTGTGAGCCGTTCCGCTGTGAGGAATGCTGCGCTGAGCCTAACGGAAGACAAGCCTGTGTCGGTCGAAGTCATCTATGAGACCAATGGCTCCAGCGCGCGGATCGGTGTGGGGATTGTTGCTCAGGGCGATATGCTTCCGGCAGATTCGCAAAAGATACTGCGCGAAGCAGACGCGGTGCTGGTTACGGTGGGGTTTGACCCTTCCAACGAGAGTGAAGGCTTTGACCGCACGTACACCATGCCGTGGCCGCAGAACGAGTTGATTTCGCAGGTCGCGTCTCTCAATCCGAAAACGATTGTGTCTGTTACGGCGGGTGGGGGGGTGGAGACGGCGGCTTGGATCGATAAGGTTCCGGTGCTTGTGCAGAATTGGTACCCGGGACAGCAGGGTTCGACCGCTTTAGCGCAGGTTTTGATGGGGGATCGGGGGGTTGAGGGGCATTTGCCGTTTAGTTGGGAGAAAACGCTGGATCAGAACCCGGCTAGTGCTCATTATGCTGAGGAATCGGACGATTCGCGGGTGGTGCACTATGCGGAAGGGCTCTTTTTAGGGTACCGTTTCTACACTTCTATGCACGTTAAACCGCTGTTTCCGTTCGGTTTTGGCATGTCTTATACAAAGTTCATTTTTGCTCATCTTGACGCCCGAAAAACCGCCGATGGGGAGGCTGAGGTCTCGTTTGACGTTCAAAATGTCGGGTCCCGGGCGGGTGCGGATGTGGCGCAGGTGTATGTTGGTTCTCCGGGAGCGAAGGTAAAACGGCCGTTGATGGAGCTGAAGCAGTTCAGCAAGGTTCGCCTGAAGCCGGGGGAAAAGCAGCATGTGGTGCTCCATTTGGACCGACGGGCCTTCAGTTATTACGATACCGAGACAAAAAAGTGGCAACTGGACCCGGGCAGCTTTGATATTTTTGTAGGCGACTCTTCTGAAGACGCAGCACTAAAGCACAGTTTGCAGATGTAAAGGCGCGAGACGGAAGTTCTGACGCACTGGTTCATTTCCCGATCCTGCCCGGCTCTTTGTACGTTCCATGGCTTGTGAGGTTTCGGCATGAAGCTACTTCGGTCTCCAGTTGGGTTATTTCGTCTTGTCCCCATGTTTGTATGCGTCCTGCTTGCGTCGAGCATCGGATTGTCGGCCCAGCCGCTCAAGCGGCAACTCCCGCAGCCTGACCCGAAAGCCGCGGTCAGCGCACCGAAGGTTGAAGCTCCCAAAGAGATCACGGAGATGATTACGATTCCGGGGCCTCTGCGCTCGTTTCGCCGCATGGCGGGTTTGAGCCAGTTCGCGACGGCATCGGAGATCATGCCGCTGCTGGCGCACCAGGTTGTTGTCGATGGCTACCAGCAAAATACCCCGACCGAGTATCTTCTGCTGCTGCAGCGTTACCTGGTCCAGGCGAAGCAGTTGCAGGCGCTGGCGGGGCCGACTCACACAATCCGCGTTGAGAAGTGCGAGGATACGCCCGCGCTGTTTCTGATCCTGGGCTACCAGTTGCGGCACGGCTGTACGGCGGACATTGTGCTGGAGGCCGTGAACACTGATCGCGCATTCCTTACGGTGGACTCGGGGTTTCCGCTTAATGATCTGGAAGAGGCGCTGCAGAAGGGCGTTCCCTTCGTGTATGAGTATGCTCCGTCCTCTGTTCCGATCATGTTCCACGAGAGCGACTGGATCAAACTGAGTTCTTTGCAGCGAACTCGTTCCGGCAGTTGCCTGGATGCGATTTTGGGGGATACCTCGATCGCGCGGCTTTACTCAGCGCTGGGAAAGACCGACATCGAGACCAGGAACTACCTGCAACGTTCGCTAGGTCTGCCGGCGCTGTTGACTGTGGCTCCGGTGCTCAATTTTTACGGCAGCCGGTTCAGCGTGCGCTCGGGACACGTCCTCGTCCCGGGAGGGATCAACGCGGAATCTGCGTGGAAGAGCCTGGTTGGCGTGAGCCCGGCCTCGCCTGCGGCCTTCGCAGTCCGCCTGTTTTCGAAGGATGACGGTTGGCAGGCGGCGTACTTTGACTTCCTCTCCCGCATCGACGCCACGCAGCAGCATCACCTTTTGTCGAACGGGCGTCTGGAAAGGAACTACACTGCGTTCCGGACGGCTGACCTGAAGAATGGCGCGGCCCACGGGGTGTATCCGCATGGCTCGAACCTGCTGGTTCTTTACACGCGACTGCAGTGGGAGCCGAACGGCGATCCGCACATCCCCGGGGGGCTGGAGGTATGGAAGGAGCTTCTGAGTCAGAGCCCGTACGACAAGGTGTTGCGTAAATGGGTGGGACGCGGCCACGGGCTGGATCAACCTGACCAATTGCTGGAGGTAATGAGCGCGCTTTCGCGCAGCGAGGAAGACAAGAGCCTCTTCAATCTGTACCTGAGCCTGAGCGAACTGGACCGGCGACGCACAGCTGAGAGACCCCTCGCCCCTTCCACGGTCAAGTTTCTGGCGGCTGCGTATTTAAAATTCGACGACTGGTACCCGGTGTTTTCGGAGTTTCCAGATTTGAACGATGAAGCGATCACGCGGTTCATCAAGGTGGCTGAAGCGGTTGAACAGACGAAAAATATGACGCTGCGGGCCAACGCTTTGGGAGCGTTCCAGGCCAACGTTGGGTTGTGGCAGATACTCGCGCGCCAGCAGCAGATTCCGGCAGCCGCTATGACGGAGTCATGGCTGGCGATGATACAGCCGTTTGAAAAGATCACCACGTCGATCCAACTTTTCGACTCGGCGCGAAGCTCTCTGGGCGTCATCCTGCGGGCTGCGACGCCCAAGCCGAATGACGTGTCGGGAGACATCATCGAGCTGCTGGCGGGACCACCGCAGGAGAGTCCTGACGGCGTGCGTATGCACACCGAAGTGGCGGGCCGAATGCACGCGGTTCTGGAAGACCAGAGGCTTGTTTCGCTCCCCACGCTGTTTGCGTTGAGTGACGGTCTGGCAAAGATGGAGCAGACCGGAGAGAAGGGCAGTGACGAGTTGATTGCCCTGGCCGGTGAGCTGCGCGAGTTCGAATTGCCTCGGCCGATCTTCACGCGGGGGGAAAAGATCGCTTATGCGCCCGGCGTGTATACGAGCCGTCATGCCGAGCTTCAGATTCAGACGGACCTGGCGAAGGTGATCAAGGGGCCTTCTACGCGCGCGCAACTGGAAGCGGCACGCGGCCAGCTGGCTCCGTTCCTGCGGGACACGCTTGTGGGCTTGAACTATGCGTTTTACGAGCCGCCGGGCGCCCAGATTCTGCACATCAATCCGTTGTTCGTTCGCGCTCACGACTTCCTGAGCATATCGGTTATTGGTTCGGCAGGGATCTGGCAAAAACCGGAGTTAATCGGCGCCGGCATCTCTGCGGGTGGCGGAGCTTACCTGATGGGCTCGCTGGTCGCGCTGCCTTATTCGCTTGCGACGGCGGAGGGAGACTTCCTGGTTCCACGCAACGTTCAAGCGCTGATGTGGGTGGAGCTGGTTCCGAACCTCATACAGGAGGCCGTTGTTCCTCGCTGGTGGGACGTTTCACCGAACGAGCTTCATGCGGTGAGTCTGTATCAACGTTCCGGCGAAGAGATTTTGCGCTCGGCGGTGGATAACGCCACGGCGAGAGAAAGGGTGATGGCGATTCTTGCGGACCGTCTCGACCCGAAACGACTGGAGGAAATGAGGCGGAACCTGGCGGCTCGAGCGGAGGCGGACACCTTACTGCAATGCATTACGCCTTCCGAGAGTCTTTATCTCACGAAAGAATATCGCAGGATGTATCCGGATGAAGCCACGTCCGCCGGGTCGGCGAGTCAGGAACTTGCCGCACTGGCCGCGCGTTCGCCGAAGGATGCTGACATCGAACGCATCTCTTGTGACTTTGGAGTTTCCCACCCCACGCTGGCACAGACAAACTCACGCGAGCTTCTGAATCTGCAACCGTTCCCGCTTTCCGGTGGGATGACCAGCCGGCTTTTTGGAGAGTCGCTGGAATCGAGCAACTTGTATTGGGCGCGACTTGCGGATGAGTTGGGATACTCTCCGGTCATGCTGAATCGGCTGGTACCGGAGCTTACACGCCACATGGTCGATGAGATTTTCGCGACCAACATAGAAGATTGGCCTGCCCTGCAACGGGCGATGCGCTCAACGGGAGATGATTTCCGGAGCAATCGCATTCCGCCGCTGCACCGGTCGGACAGCGCTACTGCGGGACAGGGAACGGGTACACCAACGAAGCAGGAAGGAAGTCGATGAGGCCCTATTGTTTTCTAATTTGCCTTCTTGCGCTCGGCTCCATTGCCGGCGATAGAGCGAGAGCTCAGGACGACGCTTCGCACATCAGTGTGCGTGTTGTTCTGGTGGAACTGGATGTGGCGGTTACCGATTCAAAAGGTAACTATATCCGCGGGCTTAAGCCGGAAGACTTCGTCATCGTCGAAGACAAGATCCCGGAGAAGATGGCCACGTTCGAAGAGGGAAACCAAGGACCGCGCGTGGTCACGGAGCACGGCGTGGCGCCTGCGATACCGAGCAATGCGGGCATGGGCAATACTTCGATAGCCGAAATCGCGCGCTTGAACTCACAACAGAATGGCGGTTCGAACGTCTTCATCCTCTTCGATACAAGCAACTACATGTACCGTGGATTTGTCTTTGCGCAGGATTCGATCGCGGACTTTATACGATCCCTGGAGGGCGTCGACAAGCTGGCGTTGTACTCGTACAGCCGCGACCTTTCGCGTATCGCGCCGTTGACGCACGACCGCTCGGCGGTGCTGCGTAACGTGCGTCAAACCGTGGCCGGAGATAATGCCGCGCTTTACAACGCGCTGCTCTTGACTGTGAGGGATGCGGCCCCGCTCTCCGGAAGAAAAGCGATTGTCGTGTTTTCGAACGGCCCCGATAATGCGAGCCTGGTGCCGCCGGAAGATATCGCAGAACTGGCGCAATCTACGGGAACGATTATTTATATGATCAGCACGCGCGAGGCTCAAACGGAACCTATCTCCAGTGCCGTTTTTGAACGCATAGCGAAGGCGACTGGCGGGAAAGCTTATTTTGCGAAGGATTGGCGGGATGAGAAGCAGGCGTTCGCTTCGATACGCGACGACCTGGCGCACCTTTATGCGCTCAGCTACTATCCGCAGGCTAATCCGAACCGGGGGTGGCGGAAGATTACCGTCAAACTGGCCGGAAAAGACATGCAGAAATATCACATCCGCACACGTGAGGGGTATCGGGTGTTGCGGCAGCCGGGTAGTAATGGATTCGCTTCGACTGCACCGAGCGGTTCCGAGTAGAGCGGAGCGGGACGCGGAGCGTTTCAGCTCGTGAGTTCGCGCCCTTGCGTTTCGGGTAGCGAGAGCACGGCGGCGATCATGATCAGGTAGGCGACGCCTGCGAATGTCGCGATCGCTACGCCAAGACCTGCACGTGTGCTGAGGTATCCAACCAGCGCCGGAAACAGCGCTGCGATGGCGCGTCCGAAATTGTAGGAAAAGCCCTGGCCCGAAGCTCGCATGTGAGTCGGAAACAGTTCGGTGAAGAAGGCGCCCACGGGGCTGAATGAGCCGGACGGAAAGAATCCCAGAGGGAACCCCAGCACCAGCATGGCCGTGTTCGACAAGGGCAGGACCATGTAGAGGCAGACCATGGCGAAGGAGCCGGCGGCGAAGGCGATCAGGGTTCGCTTTCTACCCAGCTTGTCGGTGAGCCATGCGCTGATGAGGTAGCCGGTGAATGAGCCGGCGATGATGACGCAGAGGTAGCTGCCCGTCGCAAAAACGGAGAGGCCCCGTGTGGTCGAGAGGTACAGTGGGAGCCATGTTGTGATGGCGTGGTATCCGCCTTGGGCACCGACGGCTACCAGCGAAGCGAGGAGTGTTGTCCTGATGGTGGTGGGAGAGAAGATGCCGGGGAGTTTTGCGGCGCGTTTCTCAGATGGCTTTCGGTTGAAGATTTCGGGCTCATGGACGTGGCGGCGGATGTAGAAGATCAGCAGAGCGGGTAACAGGCCGATCCAGAACATGGCGCGCCAGGCGTAGGCTGGGGGAATCGTCAGGAAGAGCACGGTGTAGAAGATGGCTGCGATGCCCCAGCCGATGGCCCAGCCGCTCTGGACGATGCCGACGGCCTTGCCGTGATGCTCGCTGCGAATGGTTTCGCCGATGAGGACGGAGCCTACGGCCCACTCGCCGCCGAAGCCGAAGCCTTGGAGCGCGCGGGCGATGAGGAGCTCTGGGAAAGAGTTGGCGAAGCCGCTGAGGAAGGTGAAGAAGGCGAACCAGAGGATGGTGAGTTGGAGGACTTTGACGCGGCCGAAGCGGTCGGCGGCGAGGCCTGCGAGCCAGCCTCCAAGTGCTGACACGACCAGCGCGGAGGTGCCCAGCAGGCCCGCTTCGCCCTTGGTGAGGTGCCAAAGGACGATGAGTGTGGGGAGGACGAAGCTGTACGCCATGACGTCCATACCGTCGAGCATCCAGCCGGCGAATGTTGCGGCTAGCGCGCTGGACTCGGGGCGAGTGAGGGCGGAGAAGAACGGCTGTGGAGGGTCGCGGGGGTTGTCGTCCATGGGCTTCGTTCTAGTCGCGGCGAGGTCTGGTGGGCTTCTTTGCGGTGGCATTTTCTAGTCGCGGCGGGC